>NZ_JBBFKU010000006.1:0-106711 GCF_037481895.1 Tenuifilum sp. | reverse complement strand
CCAATATTTTATCTCAGCCTGTGACCCTCCCGCAACGCGGGATGCTCTGAACCAGCTGAGCTAAGCTCCCAATATTTTATCTCAGCCTGTGACCCTCCCGCAACGCGGGATGCTCTGAACCAGCTGAGCTAAGCTCCCAATATTTGGTCTTTTTATTGGTCATTCCCCGTTGGAAATGCGATGCAAAAGTATGCGAAAGTTTGAAATCTGCAAAATATTTTCGGAAAAAATTAAAGAAAAAATTTTTAAAATCTTTAATTCTATTGATAATCAGCAATCAAAAACTATACAACTTCAGCAACTACAAAAGTGCTTCCACCCACAAAAATTAAATCGTTTGGATTGGAGGCTTCCTTTGCTGCCGCTAATGCCAAAGCGACTTTTGAATATGAGTGACCGTATAGTTGATGTTCTTCCGCCCTCTTTTTTAATTCTTCGTGGTTTAATGCCCTTGGTATTGCAGCTTGGGTAAAGTAATAGGTTGCATTTTTAGGCAGTAGTGCCAACATTCCATCAATGTTCTTATCGGCGACTACGCCAATTACCATGTGCAAGTTATTGTGAGGAATGTGCCTGAGTTGCTTCACAACGTATTTAATACCATCCACATTGTGTCCTGTATCGCAATAGATGAGTGGATTCTCCGATAATTTTTGCCAACGTCCCATAAGCCCGGTAAGCGTTTGAACATTCCTTAAACCATCCATTAGCGCTTCGTTGGAAAGTAAAAACCCTTTACCGCTTAGTATTTCTAATGATTTTAGAACTCCAGGAATATTGTAACGCTGGTAATTGCCTAACAGGTCAATCTCAATTTTTATATCTCTGCCCTTTTCAGTTAGTTTTAATACCTGTAACCCCGTAGTATCTATGTACTGTTCGTAAACCTGAATTTCTTGATCAGCAAAATAGATAGGAGCATTCATTTCCTTTGCCTTTGCTATAAAGACGTTTTCAACCTCAGGTTGATACTTACTTACAACAACTGGTGTATCTGGTTTAATAATTCCTGCTTTCTCTGATGCAATTTTTGGTAATGTATCGCCAAGCAAGTCGGTGTGATCAAACCCAATATTTGTAATTACACTTAGAATGGGGTTAATAATATTTGTTGAATCGAGCCTACCTCCTAAACCCACCTCAATAACTGCAACATCAAGGTTCATTCGAGAGAAGTAATCAAATGCCAGCGCAACTGTCATTTCAAAAAATGACGGCATAATTTGATCAAAAAAATCCTTATGCTGTGAAATGAACTTAGCAACCTCATCTTCGGGAATCATTTCACCATTTACCCTTATTCGTTCTCTGAAATCCCTTAGGTGTGGGGAGGTGTATAACCCAACTCTATATCCAGCTTTTTGAAGAACGGCAGCCAGCATGTGCGATGTGCTTCCCTTTCCATTTGTCCCTGCAATATGTATTGTTTTAAATGTGCGATGTGGATGCCCAAAATACTCATCAAGTTTAAGGGTATTGCCTAGGTCAGCTTTGTATGCTGCTTTCCCAACCCTTTGAAACATAGGTAGATGTGAGTAGATGTAATCAAGCGCCTCGTTGTACGTCATTTTACTTGGTTTTGGGTGCAAGTTTAGTGATTTTCTCGCTCAAAACTTATTAGCTCTCGGTTAACAAATATTTAGGGTGATAATGATTGTTTTGATTGAGCTTTTCTTATATTTAGATGAATTTTTAAATCGCAAAACTATGGCAAAGAGTAAAGTGAATAAGATTTTCGTGATTGATACTAATGTCATTCTTCACGACTTTCAGTGTTTGTATAAATTTCAGGACAATGATATTGTTATTCCAATAGTAGTACTTGAGGAACTTGACAAGTTTAAGAAGGGGAACGAAATGATTAATTATCATGCCCGGGAGTTTGTTAGGGAGTTAGATAAAATTGCCGGCGATAAGCTTTTTAACGGGGGCTTGCCTTTAGGGAAAAATCTAGGGAAACTCAGAATTGAAACCGGTAAGCCAATGCCCCCTGAAATGAAAGAATCATTTGCTGAGTTCACGCCTGATAATAGGATTTTAGCCATTACCATTCATTTGGTTAAGCATAATCCTGATCGTCCGGTTATACTTGTTACTAAGGATATCAACCTTAGAATGAAAGCCAAATCGTTGGGCATTGTTGCACAGGATTACCTTAACGATAAGGTTGAGGATATTGATAGCTTGAAGAAAGAGATTGAGCTTATTGAAAAGGTTGATGATGCATTAATTCAAAAGCTTTACAATTCCGAGGAGAAACTTTTAGCAAAGGATTTAAAGTTAAAGCCTTACGCTAATCAGTACTATATTTTAAAAGGGAACAAATCGAGTGCACTTGCTCATTACGATAAGGCAACCGATACCCTTGATCGTGTTGAAAAGGTTAGAGCTTATGGTATTGATCCCAGAAATGCGGAGCAAACGTTTGCCCTGGATGCACTCTTGAGGCCCGAGATTCAGCTAGTTGCGCTTACCGGAAAAGCAGGGACAGGCAAAACCCTACTTGCGCTAGCGGCGGCATTACAACAGGAAGAGCAGTTCGATCAAATTCTACTTGCCAGACCAATTGTTGCGCTTTCCAATAAAGATATTGGCTTTTTACCGGGTGATGTTGATGAAAAAATTGGGCCATACATGCAGCCCCTATTCGACAACCTAGGTGTTATAAAAAATAGGTTTAAGCCAACAAGCAAAGATTACATGCATATTGAAGAGATGCAACGTGCCGATAAGCTTGTAATTACACCATTGGCATATATAAGGGGACGAAGCCTTTCAAATGTTTTCTTCATTGTTGACGAGGCTCAAAATCTCACGCCACACGAGATTAAAACAATCATTACCCGGGCAGGTGAAGGTACTAAGTTTGTATTTACAGGCGATATACATCAAATTGACCACCCTTACCTCGATATGAAATCGAATGGGTTAACCTATTTAAGCGATAGAATGCATGGCCAGGAGATATTTGCCCATATTAATCTTGTAAAGGGCGAACGTAGTTACTTGGCCGAGCTGGCTAGCGATTTGCTTTAACTTAAACCGGTTTATAAATGGCAAAAACGTTGCTCATACTCCGTCATGCCAAATCCTCCTGGGCCGAGGCCGATAAAGCAGATAAGGATAGGGCATTAAAAGCCAAAGGTATAAGCGACATTGTTAACACCGCGAGGGCTATTGCACCCAAGGTGCAAGGGTTAGATCTGATTATTACCAGTTCTGCTAACCGTGCGGTGCATACAGCAATACTTTTTGCCGAAACCATTGGGTTTCCGCATGATAAAATCCGGATAGAGCCAATGGTTTACCAGGCCGATGAAAGAGAGTTGGTGGAGATGATTAAATCATTACCCGATGAATACAAAAGTGTAATGGTGGTAGGGCATAATCCAACACTTACCTATTTGGTAAACACTTTTGTAGCCAATCGCATTCATGAACTACCAACATCGGGACTTGTTGGGGTTAAGTTTGACATTAACAGGTGGATAGAACTTTCTACTGAAAAGGTTTGTTCTGTTTTTCAGAGCTTTGATTGGTAGTTTAACAATTTCTTAACATCAGTGTTTAACCTGTAATCGGTTAATCAATTAATATTGCCCGAAATACTAGATTTGAATGGCACCAAAAAAAATTCCTCTTGTTAACCGTGAGCTAAGCTGGTTGGCATTTAATGGCAGAGTGTTGCAGGAAGCCGCAAATCCATCAGTCCCGTTAATTGAACGTATTCGTTTTCTTGGAATTTTTTCGAACAACCTCGATGAGTTTTTCCGTGTGAGGGTTGCCACCCTACGCCGTTTATTGGTAGTTGAAAAGGGGGCAAAAAAGATTATGGGCGATAATCCCCGTAAAATTCTCGAAAAGATCCAACGGATAGTCATTGACTATCAGAAAAAGTTTGACAATACATTTCAGGAAATTATTGATGAGCTAAGAAAGGAGAATATCTATCTCATTAACGAAACACAACTGTCAGCTGGGCAAATTGATTACCTTAACAGCTATTTCGACGATTACATCTCGGAATTTGTGGCACCGGTAATTTTAAAGCGGAACAATAAATTCCCTGAACTGGTCGATCAATCCATTTACCTAGCGGTTAAGCTTACTAACAGTCAAAAACCCAATACAAAGGAGTTTGCACTCATCGAAATTCCTTCGAGGTTTGTAAAGCGTTTTATACAGTTACCGAACGAAGGCGATAAAAGTTATATTATCCTCCTCGACGATGTAATCAGGCTTTGCCTATCCAAGGTATTCAAGATACTTCCTTTTGATACTTTTGAAGCATACACAGTAAAAATTACCCGCGACGCAGAGCTTGACGTGGATAACGATATTTCTGAGAGCCTTTTGGAGAAGATATCAAAGGGAGTTAAGAATAGGAAACGTGGCGAACCGGTAAGGCTTGTTTACGATGAGAAAATTCCTACTGACTTACTAAAGTTCATTGTGAAAGGACTTAATTTGGACGAGGATGATTATGTTATTCCGGGAGGTCGGTATCACAACTTCAAGGATTTTATCCGATTCCCCAGCCTGGGACGAAACCACCTTATAAATTTACCGCTTGAGCCCGTTAGTGTCAAGGAATTAGATGAGGCTGTTCGTATTATGGATGTTATGTCCGATCACGATTTCATGCTTCATTATCCTTTCCATAGCTTCCAGTATTACATTCGCTTGTTACGTGAGGCAGCCCTCGATCCTGCCGTTAAATCAATTCATATTACCCTTTACAGGGTTGCCACTGAATCGCGTGTTGTGCATGCATTAATCAATGCTGCTCAAAACGGTAAAAAAGTTACAGCCATAGTTGAGTTGCGCGCCCGTTTCGATGAGAATGCTAATATATATTGGTCTAAGCAAATGCAAGAGGCCGGCGTTCAGGTGATATTTGGGGTGCCCGGTTTAAAGGTGCATAGTAAAATGACACTTATTACCCGTCAGGAAAAAAACAAGGAACGTAAATATGCAGTGGTGAGCACCGGTAATTTTCATGAGGGGAACGCAAACATCTATACTGATGTTAACCTTTTTACTGCCGATTCAAGAATAACCTCTGAAATACTTAAGGTTTTTACTTTTCTTGAAACAAATTACAAGACATTTTCATACAAGCATTTGCTAGTTGCTCCATTCAACATGCGTAGGCGCTTATACTCATTAATTGATACTGAAATTGAGAATGCTGCCAAAGGACTCCCTGCCTACCTTATTGGAAAAATAAATAACCTGGTTGACGAGGAGATGATAAAGAAACTATACCAGGCGAGTAAGGCAGGTGTAAAGATTAAACTTGTGGTAAGGGGAACATGTGCACTTGTGCCAGGCGTAAAGGGCATTAGCGAAAATATTGAGGTATATGGGATTGTCGATAGGTTTTTGGAGCACTCTCGCATTTTCATATTTGCTAATGGGGGTAGTGAAGTATGCTATATTTCATCGGCCGACTGGATGACCCGTAACCTTGACTACCGCATTGAAGTGGCAACCCCTATTTACAGTAAACCCCTAATTGAGGAGATGAAAACGGTGGTTAACTATGCGCTTCGCGATAATGTGAAAGCCCGTTTGGTTAACCAAGGCGGTTGCAATGAGTTTAAGCCATGTAAAGAGGGAGAACCCGAGTTTCGTTCACAACTGGAACTTTATAGTTATTATCATAATATTGAAAGGCACAAGAACGGAGAGGTAAAATGAAGATACTAAAGTTTGCCGCAATTGACATAGGTTCAAACGCAGCCCGATTGCTACTTACAAACGTGGTGGAGGATGGAGAAACTGTAGTTTTTAGCAAGTCCTCGCTGGTGCGAGTTCCTATCAGGTTAGGCGAGGATGCTTTTTCTATTGGTTATATCAGTGAACATAGAGCTCAGAAACTGCTCAAAACCATGATTGCTTTCAAAAACCTGATGGAAGCGCAGGATGTGGTTGCCTATAGGGCATGTGCCACATCGGCAATGCGCTCGAGCAGCAATGCGCCTGAACTTGTTAGTATGGTTAAGCAGCATGCAAACATTAACATAGAGATTATTGATGGATCACGCGAAGCCGAAATAATTTACGCTAATGGTATTGCAGAGATGCTTGACCATGATAGACCTTATATATATGTTGATGTGGGTGGTGGTAGCACTGAAATTACTGTTTTTGAAAAAGGTGAAATCAAGGCATCAAACTCTTTTAATATTGGAACTATTCGCATTCTTAAGGGAATGATTGGAAAGCCCGATTTTGATCAGGTACGCGACTGGATTAAAAGCATAGTAAAAAAGAAGAACCAACCAAAAATTATTGGGTCAGGTGGAAATATCAATAAGCTTTACAAACTTGCACGTAAGCCAATAGGGGAGCCTTTATATCACAAGGAAGTGAAAAATCTATACGATTCTTTGGACAGTTACTCTGTTGACGATAGGATTAAGTTACTTGGCTTAAACCCTGACCGTGCAGATGTTATTATACCGGCAACCAAAATATTTCTCAAGGTGATGAAATGGTCTGGTGCAAAGGAGGTGATAGTTCCTACAATTGGTATTTCCGACGGTATTATTCGTACGCTTTACGCTGATTATAAGCAGAGTCTTGCGTTGCAACAATAGCACCATCTGTTACAATCTAATATTCATTTGGTGTAAACCTTAATGGTTTTCATTTGTTACCTTTGCAAAAATTTTTTACAATGAACCAGGGGAGAAAGCGTGTTGCATTCTACACGCTGGGGTGCAAGTTGAATTTTTCAGAATCATCTACCATTGCCCGTCAGTTTGCCGATATGGGCTACGAGCGTGTTTCGCCCGATTCGGAGGCCGACGTTTATGTAATTAATACCTGTTCAGTAACCGAGCATGCCGATAAGAAATGCCGTCAGGCAATCCGGAAGTTCACAACCAAATCGCCCAACGCTATGGTTGCAGTGGTGGGTTGCTATGCTCAGCTCAAGCCCGATGAAATTGCACAAATAGATGGGGTTGACATTGTGCTTGGAGCAGCTGATAAGTTCAACCTCCCTCATCTGATTGGGAATGATGCTAAAAAGACAAATGTAAAAGTTTATAGCTGCGATATCGATTCGGTAAGTGATTTTTTCCCGGCATACTCAACTGGCGATAGAACACGATCGTTCCTGAAAGTACAGGATGGTTGCGATTACCATTGCAGCTACTGCACAATACCCCTTGCGCGAGGGAAAAGCCGCAATATGCCCATTAGTCAAATAGTGGAGCAGGCCAAAGCTATAGCCAGTCAGAATGTTAAAGAGATTATTCTTACAGGTGTCAATACAGGCGATTTTGGCAAGTCCACTGGCGAAACATTCCTGGAGCTCATCCAACAGCTCGATAGGGTAGAGGGAATTGAGCGCTTCCGAATTTCGTCCATTGAGCCAAATCTTATTACCCCTGAAATTGTCGATTTTGTGGCAAAATCGGCTAAGTTCCTTCCCCACTTCCATATACCGCTTCAATCGGGTTCAAATAGGATACTTGCGCTTATGCGCAGGCGCTACCGCCGCGAACTTTTTGCTGAACGCATTGAACTGATCCGAAGTCGAATGCCCGATACCTTTTTCGGTGTAGATGTAATCGTTGGCTTTCCAGGCGAAACCGACGACGATTTTAGCGATGCATTCCGTTTTATTGAGCAGGTGAAACCATCATTCTTACATATTTTCCCTTATTCAGAACGTCCAAATACCCCTGCCACCGAATTTGAAGGTAAGGTAAGTCCAAAGGTGGTTAAGCAAAGGGTAACACTTTTAGCCGAGCTATCCGATAGGTTACATAAGGAATTTTTCCTGAAACATATTGGTCAAATCCGTCCTGTCCTTGTGGAATCGTCACGTAAAGGCGATTACATGTTCGGTTTTACCGATAACTATATTAAAGTAAGTATTCCTTTCGATAAAGGGCATGCAGGCAAAGTTGTAAAAGTGCGGTTAGAAAAGTTTACCCCCGATGGGTTTGTTGAAGGTTTAGTGATTTAGTGTTGCCAATCCGTTTGGAATAAAAGCAAAGAGCCGGAGTATCTCCGGCTCAAATTTTTAAAGAAACAAGTATTGGGTTAAAGATCGAAATTACCGGAGTATGAATCAACATACGATGGGGCAACAGTTAGTCCCCTAGCCGATGCCCAGCTTTTCATTTGTGTGCAAGCGTAGCTGCAATCAGGCTCAAGGTAAATGTAACCCTTATAGTCAAAGCCATACATCTGGTAGTAGGTAAATACTCCGTTCTTCATGGTAGCATCTCCATCGTAGGAGTATGTAGTGGTGCTTGAAGCCACAGCAACAACTCTACCAGTAGCATTAAGGGCGGTTTTCATTGCACCTATTTGGCAAGCATCAAAGCAGAACATCATCTTGGTGCTCTTGGCTGTTGAGAATTTTGTTTTGAACCATGAGCTGCTTATGTAGTAAAGGTCAGTGGTAACAATATTACCGCTACTGCCGTGACCTGAGTAGCAAAATGCAATTTCAGTACCTGCAGCAGCCTTGCTAACCAAACTGTTAATTGCCGATTGAATATTGGCTGAGGTTGCATTGCGATCAAGAAGAATGGTAACTGAGTATCCTTCCTTTACAAGCCTGTTTTTCCAGTCGGTTGCGTCATCGTCGCAGTATTGAAGGTCATACTGAGTTCCAGAGTAATCGGAAATACCAATAACCAAGGCATACTTTGCACCTTTAGGGGTGTTTTCATCAACTTTAACAAGATCAGCATCCTTCTCGGTTAGGGTGAACTGCTCAATAATGTCCTGTGGACGTGTGTCGAGCGTAGCAAAATCGGGGCGAACTGTCCATTGACTTTCATTGGGTTTCTGAACCAATTCGTCATCTTCCTTTGAACAGCTTACAGCAATTGCTGAAGCAAAAATTGCCAAAACGGCAAATCTTAAAATTTTGTTTCTCATAGGTTTTGGTTTAGTTGGTTTGTTATTTTTTTAAAGGCAAAGGCAAGTTAAACCTTGTTTTACCTGAAGTCAATTAAAGTCGACAAAAAGCTGATATTGAAGCATATAAAGCAAACAACAACCAACCAACAACCTATTCTTATGTTTTTTAGTGGAATAACCAGAAAATTACTCAAGTGCAAATTTTACTTTTGTAGAAAAGCCCTAATTGGCGCTTACTAAAATATGTCTTTACTGTTGTTGTAATAAAATCTTAGTTCTTGTACCGGCTGTTCACTCCATTCAGCCCTACTAATCGCCAATACCTTACCCCTTGCGATTTGTAGTAAACAAGAATATTGTAAGCGTTTTCAGTTTCAAAAAAATTCGCCTCAATGCGGTTAAAGTCAGCTGTAACCAAAACTTGGGAAACAAAAACATACTTGTAGTTATAAAAGCCTTGTTTTAAAAGCAATCGGGTTTCGTAGCAGTTGCATTCCGGATTAAATTTCAATTTGAAATTTGGGTTAAGCTCCCAACCGCTTAGCTCGCCAAATATATAGATATCGCCATCGAACTGAACGTCGTTGCTGAGGGTGAAATATACCCATGTGTAATCGGCCTCAACTTGGCTTTCTGCAACATCATCGCATTTAACTATGAATTTACCGTTAATATCAGCGCTTTCGCTATAACGGTAGGTTTTTACTCTTTTATCGGGCGAAAGTATGGTATGGTAAACACCATCGTATTGTTGTATGCCTTGTATTTCGGCAACCTGATAATGAAACGATTTTAGGTTTAGCTGCCTGAACTCATTCCCCCCTTCAAATATGGGTGATGTTGGGGTGTGGTAAATCAACATATGGCCATCGCTGAAATGTGGAGTTTTAAAAGTCAGCAGGTTGTAGGGTTGGTTGTTTTGGTTTAAAAGAACAACCACATCGTTATTAGGGTCAACCTTTCCAAGTAGAGCAGTATTAACCGTTAGTTCCATTTGCTGGTGGGTGCTTTGAATACTTGGTTCAATGGGTTGACGAATAAGGGCATCAACTTTAACCAGTGGCTCATACACCCTAAACTGTTGTTGAAGAACAATTTCGCTCCTATTGCTTTGCCTAACAACTTGCACGATGTAATTTCCCGAAAGCTTAAGCTTAAGGTTACTATTCGGTATTGTAAGGGTATAGTGCCTATATTGCACCAACGTTCCGGAAGAATACCGATAATCGTTAATGGGGTTAAAGTCAAAACCATCGGCATACTCTATGAACACCATATTTGTAGGGTTCCAGCTATAGTCGCAATGAATTACGGTGTATTCGTATTGCTCCGTTTCATCTGATAAGTCGTCGAATTCCAAAGTTATAGTTTCGTCGGTATTCAACTCTATTATTGGTTGAGTTAGCTCAAAACCGGTTTTGTAGGCTTTAACCGATTTTATGTTTGTTTTCCATTGGTTCGATAATTTTTCAGGTTTTCCAAAAACATTTTCAGCCACTTCTCTGTTATTTGAGTAACAAAGCAGAGGGGTTAATATGGATATGATAAAAATAGATATATTAATATCTATATATCTGGTAAATTTGATATACATCAATAAATATTTTTGTTAACGTGTTATCAAAGATACTACATTTGTGGCTGAGTTTTTTTAAACAGGAGTTCAAAATTCCTTAAATTTGTTTTAGCAAAACATTAAAATAATGTCTAAGCCAATTAAAATCAAACGTGGATTGAATATCCCGTTAAAGGGTTCAGCTGAGAAGGTGCTGGTTCGCCTCGATAAGGCTGAAACTTACGGGGTTAAGCCAACCGACTTTCCCGGGCTTGTGCCCAAGCTCAATGTTGCGGTTGGCGATAAAGTCAGGGCGGGTTCGCCATTGTTTCACGACAAGTATAGGCCTAACATAGTATTTTCAACGCCTGTTAGCGGTGAAGTGGTTGATGTTAGGCGTGGTGAACGCAGGGTTATACTGGAGGTAGTTGTAAAGGCCGATAGTGGCGAGGTGGTTTATGAGGACTTTGGTCCTGCATCGCCCGAAACGCTTACCCGCGATGAGGTTATTGCAAAGTTGCTCAAAGCAGGGGCTTGGCCCTACATTAGGCAAAGGCCTTTTGGCATTATTGCCAATCCTGCTGATTCCCCTAAATCAATTTTCATTTCTGGCTTTGATACCTCACCGCTTGCTCCCGATTTAGATTTTGCAGTTCAGGGTGAGGAGGAGAGCTTTCAGACAGGCGTGGATGTGCTTCGTAAGCTAACCACCGGGAAGGTTCACTTGGGGTTAAGTTCCGATTTTCCACCCGCAAAAGCTTTTGCCAATGCAAAAGGAGTGGAGTTCCACTATTTTACTGGGCCTCATCCTACTGGTAATGTTGGTGTTCAAATTCACCATATCGACCCAATAAATAAAGGAGAGGTAGTATGGGTAGTAAATCCTCTGGATGTTATTATTATTGGACGCCTTTTCCTTAAAGGTATCTACGATGCAACCAAGGTAATTGCTCTGGCTGGCTCCGAGGTTATAAAACCCCGATACTATAAGTTGATTTCCGGCGCAAGCATTGAGAGTATTATTAAGGATAATGTTAGTACACAGGCTCAAGTTCGTATCATAAGTGGAAATGTGCTTACCGGTACGCGTGTCGATAAATTGGGATACTTAGGTTTTTATGATAACATGGTAACCGTTATTCCTGAAGGGAATAAGTATGAGTTTTTCGGATGGATTGCTCCGGGAGTCAATAAGCATAGCGCTTCACGTACCTTTTTATCGAAATTAATTCCGGGCAAGAGGTTTACCCTCGATACCAATATGCATGGTGGTCATAGGGCAATGGTGGTTACCGGCCAGTATGAGAAGGTTATGCCAATGGATATTTACCCAATGCATCTAGTTAAAGCCATTCTGGCTAATGATATCGATAGGATGGAGCAACTTGGGATTTACGAAGTTGTTGAGGAAGATATGGCGCTTTGCGAGTATGTATGCCCTTCAAAAACTGAGGTGCAGGCTATTCTACGCAAGGGCATTGAAATCATGATTAAAGAGTTAAGCTAACAATAATATCATTGTAATGAAAGCGTTACGAAATTACCTGGATAAGATTAAGCCGCACTTCCAGAAAGGTGGGAGGTTTGAGATGTTTCACTCAACCTTTGATGCGTTTGAAACTTTTCTGTTTGTGCCCAATACGGTTACTACCAAGGGAAGCCATATACGCGATTCGCTGGACTTGAAACGCACTATGTCCATTGTGATTATCGCATTAATGCCTGCCATGCTTTTTGGAATGTGGAATGTTGGTTACCAGCATGCTCTTTCCATTGGTGCAAGCTGGAGTTTTTTAGAGACATTCTGGTATGGTTTTCTTAAAGTTTTACCATTAATTGTGGTAAGCTATGGTGTGGGACTTTCCATTGAGTTTGCATTTGCCCAGTCCAGAGGCCATGAGGTTAATGAGGGATTTTTAGTTAGCGGCTTGCTTATCCCGCTAATCATGCCTGTTGACGTTCCTCTCTGGATGCTTGCCATTGCGGTTGCTTTTGCAGTAATAATTGGTAAGGAGGTTTTCGGGGGAACAGGTTACAACGTATTCAACCCGGCTTTACTGGCAAGGGCGTTCCTTTTCTTTGCCTACCCTTCGCACATGTCGGGCGATAAGGTTTGGATTGCCGGGCTGACTCAGGGGCAAGGAGTAGTGGATGGTTTTTCAGGCGCCACCCCTCTTGCCAAAGCAGCAGCCTACCAAATTGACCAGTTGCCTTCAGTATACGATATGTTCATGGGCTTTATTCCTGGCTCAGTTGGTGAAACATCTACTTTAGCAATTCTTATTGGTGCTGTCATACTTATAGTAACAGGAATTGGCAGTTGGAAAATCATGGTTTCGGTATTTGGAGGTGGCTTGGCAGCAGGTTTACTTTTTAATGCCTTTGCAGTTAACCCCTACATGGAGATTCCAGCATGGCAGCACCTAGTTATGGGAGGCTTTGCATTTGGTGCTGTTTTTATGGCTACCGACCCTGTGAGCGCATCGCAAACCGAGAAGGGTAAGTGGATATATGGATTTCTGGTAGGTTTTCTGGCCCTGCTTGTCAGAGTGCTTAACCCCGCTTATCCGGAAGGTATGATGCTTGCCATCCTGCTAATGAATGCATTTGCTCCACTAATTGATTACTACGTGGTTGAAGCCAACATTCGCCGAAGAATGAAACGCGCCAAAAAGGTTGCTAACGTCTAAACTTTGAAAAGCTATGAGTTTACTGGATAAGATAAAAAGCATGGACCGAAACAGCAATGCCTATACAATTATGTATTCTTCGGTAATGGTTATTGTTGTAGCCATGCTGCTGGCTATTGCCTCAACGGCTTTAAAACCGGCACAAACCAAGAATATTGAAACGGAAAAGAAAATCGATATACTTCGCTCAATAGGCAAGGCCGATGGGGTTGAACAAGCCGCCAACAAGCATGCATTTGTTTCTGAAAACTTCAATAAGTATATCCCTGAGCAGGTTGTTGTTAACTCAAAAGGCGACACCATAACCGGTGTAGTTGCATTTAATGTAGATTTGAAGGTTGAAATGTCCAAGCCCATTGAGCAGCGAAACCTTCCGGTTTACAAGGCTAAACTCGATGATGGTAGCACAAAGTATATCATTCCCCTTCGTGGACGTGGCCTATGGGGGCCTATTTGGGGCTATATCGCTTTAAACGATGATTTGAATACCATTTACGGTGCCACTTTTGCCCATCAGGGCGAAACGCCAGGATTAGGCGCTGAAATCTCCACTCCCGAGTTTCAGGAGCAATTCAAGGGAAAATCAATTTTTCAGGGCGACTACATTTTAACCTTTACTTCCGTAAAGGTGGTAAAAGGTGGTGCCGCACCCAACGATCCCCATGGGGTTGATGCCATTTCGGGTGGTACCATTACCAGCAAAGGGCTCGAAAATATGCTTTTCGATTGCCTAACTGCCTACCAAAGCTATTTTCAAAAAGTAAAAAACAGTATTAGCCATGAGTGAAGTTAAGGAAAGGGAACCATGGTTCTCCCCAAAGAACATTAAGCTGCTTACCGAGCCAATTGACTCTAAAAACCCAGTGACTGTTTTAGTATTGGGTATTTGTTCAGCCTTGGCTGTTACCGTAAAGCTTAAGCCTGCCATTGTGATGGCCATTTCCGTTACAGTAGTAACCGCTTTCTCAAACCTGATAATTTCTTTAATCCGGAATTCAATTCCTAACCGTATCCGTATTATTGTGCAGCTGGTTGTTATTGCCGCGCTGGTAATTCTGGTCGATCAAATACTGAAAGCTTATGTTTACGATGTAAGCAAACAGCTATCGGTTTTTGTAGGGTTAATTATAACAAACTGCATAATCATGGGACGTCTAGAGGCTTTTGCACTAGGTAATAAGCCCTGGCCATCGTTTCTCGATGGAATTGGTAATGGATTAGGTTATGGTTTAATCCTGGTTATTGTAGCTTTTTTCCGTGAGCTACTTGGCTCAGGAACCATTTTTAACTATAGGGTTATACCCATTGATTGGTATATCAAAAACGGAGGTTTTTATGAGAATAACGGTATGATGATTCTACCTCCGATGGCGCTGATTACTGTTGGTATCATAATTTGGGTACAACGTAGCAGGAACCGGAAACTTATTGAGGATTAACCACAAAAAATTGACCTAAGGTATGGAACATCTAATCAACATATTTGTCAAGTCCATATTTGTCGATAATATGGTTTTTGCTTACTTTCTAGGTATGTGCTCGTACCTGGCCGTATCAAAAACAGTAAAGACGTCAATGGGGCTTGGCATTGCGGTAATATTCGTGATGGCTATTACTGTTCCCGTAAACTATTTAATGAACAAGTATTTACTACTACCGGGTGCCTTAAGCTGGCTTGATCCCGGTTTTGCAAATTTAGATCTAAGCTTCCTCTCGTTTATAATGTTCATAGCTGTTATAGCATCCATGGTGCAACTGGTTGAGATGGTGGTAGAGAAGTTTTCGCCATCGTTATACAACTCCCTTGGAATATTTTTACCCCTTATTGCGGTAAACTGTGCAATACTGGGAGGCTCATTATTCATGCAGGAACGTGAATACGAAACCCTTGCAGAGGCTACTGTTTTTGGAGTTGGATCAGGAATAGGTTGGGCTCTAGCAATTGTTAGCATTGCTGCAATCCGCGAAAAACTCAAGTATTCCGATATCCCTAAACCATTACGCGGGTTAGGTATTGCATTCATTCTTACAGGTTTAATGGGCATTGCGTTCATGACCTTTATGGGCATCAAGTTGTAAAAACTGTAAAAACTATTTAACCATGATATTACTTTCAGGGAACGGAACCATTATAATTTCAGCAATTGCAGTATTCCTGCTAATTATTTTGTTGCTGGTAGCGGTTCTGCTATACGCTAAAGCAAAACTTACCCCCCAGGGTAGGGTGAAGTTGATAATTAATGAGGAGAAGACTCTTGAAGTAGATCCAGGGGGAACAATTCTTTCAACCCTATCAAATAACGGAGTTTTTCTTCCATCGGCATGTGGTGGAGGCGGAACTTGTGGCATGTGTAAGTGCAGGGTTTTGGAAGGTGGTGGCAGTATTTTACCAACCGAGGTGGGATTTTTTACCCGTAAGCAGCAGAACGATCACTGGCGACTGGGTTGTCAGGTAAAAATTAGAGAGAACATAAAAATTGAGGTGCCCGAAGAGGTTTTAGGTATTAAGAAATGGGAGTGTGAAGTGGTATCGAACCACAACGTGGCAACTTTTATTAAGGAGTTTGTGGTTAAGCTACCCGAGGGTGAAAAGTTACATTTCCGTTCCGGTGGCTATATACAGATTGATGTGCCTAAGGTTGAGGTAGATTTTGCTAGGGATATCGATGTTGAACCTGAATACCGCGACGAGTGGGATAGGTACAAGATGTGGGATTTGAAGATGAAGAATACCGAGGAAACATTCCGCGCATACTCCATGGCAAACCACCCAGCGGAGGACAATATAATCATGCTTAACGTTCGTATTGCTACTCCGCCCTGGGATAGGGAGAAAAATGCTTTTATGAACGTAAACCCCGGAGTTTGTTCAAGTTTCATTTTTTCGCGTAAACCCGGCGATAAGGTCATGATTTCAGGACCCTATGGCGAGTTCTTCATAAAGGACACCCAGAATGAGATGATGTTTATTGGTGGTGGTGCTGGAATGGCTCCCATGCGCTCGCATATATTTGATCAATTCCTAACCAAACGTACTACCCGGAAGGCTACTTTCTGGTATGGAGCCCGTTCAAAACGAGAAATTTTCTACGAGGAGCACTTCCGTAAAATTGAGCAGGAATTTCCTAACTTCAAATTCACCATTGCCCTTTCAGAACCCAAACCAGAGGATAACTGGACAGGCTATGTAGGATTTATCCATCAGGTTATATACGATAATTACCTTTCAAAACACGATGCTCCTGAGGACATTGAGTACTACCTCTGTGGTCCGCCAGCCATGAACGATGCCGTTCAAAAAATGTTGTTCGATTTAGGCGTACCTGAAGAGATGATTGCTTTTGACGATTTTGGTGGATAAAACATTGTTTAACTAAACTTAATATTCCTTTAACCCGCATTAGCTAATGCGGGTTTTATCTTTGCAGTGTTATTTGAAACAGAAAAGAGTTAGTTTTCTCATAGGCTTTTGGTTTTTGAGTTAGGTTTAGGTTTGGTTTTAGGTTAAAGGTAACAAAATGGGGCTGTAAAGCCCCTTTTGTTTTTATATTGATATTTAGTTTTTACTCAAGGGCGGATAGGGTGGAGTGGAAGCTAATTTTTCATCCACAATATCTGATAGTAGAATACTTAGCTCATTAATAGTTTTTTTGTCTTCAATTATCTCTATAACTTCTTCCTTATTTAGAAAATTAAGAATAAAAAAGGAATCAAAGTCGATGTTTAATCTCAAATACTGATAGAATCTTTGGTTTTCAAGTTCAAAGCCCATTGATTTTGCGTACTTCTTCAATCTTTTTTCCAATTCTTCTTTTGTAAGTTTAGCCATGCCTTTTTGTATTTCAAAACAGAATCTAATTTAATTGATAATTCTGATACTTGCAAGTTGGATTATCATATACTCCCTGATTTCATTTGAAAATTGAGGGGTAACAGTGCATAATTCCTAAGCACTGAATCAAAAGCATGTTGGTTATATACATAAAAAAAGCGCCTAAAGGCGCTGTTAAAATAAAAACCAAATAAAAAAGATTATGGTTTAGTATCATTTAACTGCTACTCATCGTTGCTATTCAGCAAGCCGATATAGTATAGCAGGGTGGCAAGTGAACCAAGTGCTGCTACAACGTAAGTAAGCGCAGCCCATTTAAGGGCATCGCGGGCATACAGAGCGCCCTCGCCATAGGTTAATCCCGATGAGTTGAGCCACGCAAGCGCCCTGCGCGAGGCATCCATTTCAACTGGTAGGGTAATAATGCTGAAAAGGGTTGTTAAACCGAGCATAATTACTCCTATAAGTAAGATACTAGGCATGGTTTGGAGCAGAATAACACCTGCCAGTAAGACCCATTGAACCCAACGCGAGGCTACGCTCACGACAGGAACCAAAGCCGAACGCATCTGCAGGAAAGCATAGCTCTGGGCATGCTGAATGGCGTGCCCGCATTCGTGAGCTGCCACAGCTGCAGCAGCAATGCTGCGTCCGTGGTATACATCGGGGCTGAGGTTTACGGTTTTATTTGCCGGATTGTAGTGGTCGGTTAGCTCACCATCTACCGATATTACTTTTACATCGTAAATACCATGGTTGTGGAGCATAAGCTCGGCCACCTCCTTTCCGCTAAGTCCCCGGGGTAAGGCTATGCGCGAGTAACGCGCAAACTTCGACCTAAGCTGCATGGAAACCATGAAGCTTAGCACGAAAAAGATTATCATTATCAGGTAGATTCCCATAACGAGTTTATTTATTGTTTCTTTTCACGTATCAGCTAGTTAAGACAAATTGCTTACACGTTTCGATTCACGTAGTAGGCGTTAGCCTGAGCCACTGGTGTTACCTCTAAATCGTTAATGCAAACATGGGGTGGGCGAGTTAGCACAAAGTGAATGGCATCGGCAATATCCTCGGCAAATAGCGGGGTTAGTCCAACATAGGTGTTTTTGGCTTTCTCGCTATCGCCCTTAAAGCGAACAATGGAGAACTCGGTTTCCAGTAATCCGGGGCGAATTTCGGTAACCTTGATATTATGCTTTAGCATATCCTGCCGCATACCCTGCGAGAGTGCATGCATGGCATGCTTGGTGGCACAGTAAACGTTTCCGTTCTCGTAAACCTGTGTTCCAGCAATCGAACCAATATTTACAATGTGGCCTTTCCCCCGTTCAATCATCATGGGGGCAACCTTTCGGGTGATGTAAAGCACTCCTTTGATATTAGTGTCAATCATTCGT
This sequence comes from Tenuifilum sp., assembly GCF_037481895.1. NCBI lineage: Bacteria > Pseudomonadati > Bacteroidota > Bacteroidia > Bacteroidales > Tenuifilaceae > Tenuifilum > Tenuifilum sp. Next base: position 88,339 of record NZ_JBBFKU010000006.1, on the reverse strand, counting down.
TCCCAGTCATCAATAACTCCGTCCTGTATGTGGTTTAGTCCAACTGCCAAGCCTGCATTGTTTACCAGAACATCAATTTTTCGCCAGCGCTCAGGGAGTGAATCAATGGCACTGTTAACCTCATCCAGGTTACGGATATCAAAGTTCAGGATATGAACATCTTTCTTATACTTTACTTCAATCTCTTTTTTTAGCTCTTCAAGCCTTTCAAGTCTTCTGCCAGTAATGATAAGGTTAAACTCATCCATGGCCAACCTGAGGGCAGTAGCTCGTCCAATACCGGAGGTAGCACCAGTTATCAATGCAATTCTCATAATATCAATAGTATAGGTGTGTTAGTAAGCGTTTCATGTTAACTCAAAATTAGAATATAAGTCAGTAATTACACAATGGCTTAAGGTTTTTTAAAACTTTTTTGGTAAAACATCGATAATGAATGTTTAACTGCTATTTTTTCGATTTCAGCTTATGTTACTTGAGTTAATGTTCGTATTTTTGGCAGGAAATTTATAAAGTAGAAAAATTAGAAAGTTATGCCAAACCGAACAGTTACCGTTGAAACCGCCCGCGAGCTAGGGCTTCTTCCTGAAGAGTTTGAGATGATTAAGAACTACCTGGGACGCACCCCAAACTACACTGAGTTAAGTATATACTCGGTAATGTGGTCGGAACACGCATCGTATAAGAATTCCATTAAGTGGCTAAAAACATTACCCCGTAAAGGTTCAGCTATACTGGCAGAGGCCGGAACGGAGAATGCGGGTTTGGTTGATATTGGCAATGGTTTGGCATGTGCATTTAAGATTGAATCGCACAACCACCCTTGTGCTGTTGAACCCTACCAGGGTGCTGCTACAGGAGTTGGAGGTATTAATCGCGATATTTTCACCATGGGCGCACGCCCGGTGGCCCAGCTAAACTCATTACGATTTGGCAACCTTAAGCTCGATAGAACCCGCTGGTTAATTAAGGGAGTGGTTAAGGGTATTGGCGATTATGGCAATGCCTTTGGAATTCCTGTGTTGGCAGGCGAAGTTTTCTTCGACGATTCATTCAACATGAATCCTCTGGTAAATGCCATGTCGGTGGGGTTGGTTGAGAAGGATAAGGTAGTTTCGGCTGTATCAAAGGGTAAGGGTAATCCGGTTTACATTGTTGGTTCAGCCACCGGAAAGGATGGTATTCATGGTGCGACATTCGCATCGGCCGATATAACCGAGGATTCAGCCGAGGATATCCCTTCAATTCAGGTAGGCGACCCCTTTCAGGAAAAAATCTTGCTGGAAGCAACCCAGGAGGTGATCAGGACTGGTGCACTGATTGGTATGCAGGATATGGGTGCTGCCGGTATCATTTGTTCCACCTCGGAAATGTCCGAAAAAGGTGGACATGGCATGCGAATCGATTTGGATAAGGTTCCTTTAAGGCAGAAGAACATGGAGGCCTGGGAAATCTTGCTGTCCGAATCGCAGGAGCGAATGCTCATGGTGGTTCAGAAGGGTCGAGAGGCCGATGTTGAGGCTGTACTTAATAAGTGGGATATTAGCTACGCCATTATTGGTGAGGTTACCGAGGGCGATACCCTAGAGTTTTACTACCATGGAGAACTGGTTGCCAAGGTTCCCGCTTCATCGCTGGTACTTGGGGGGGGCGCTCCCGTTTACGATAGGGAATACCGTGAACCAGTTTACTACAAGGAGTATAAAAAGTTCGATATCAATAAAGTTCCTGAACCTGCCGACCTGATTGATGTAGCCCGTTTTCTGGTTGCTCACCCCAATATTGCATCGAAACGTTGGGTATATGAGCAGTACGACACCATGATTGGCACTGGGAATATGACTACCAACTTCCCCTCCGATGCGGGTGTATACAACCTGAAGGGCACCAATAAGGCGCTTGTGATGACTGTTGACTGCAATTCGCGTTACGTTAAGGCCGACCCCATGGTTGGAACCATGATTGCAGTATCCGAGGCAGCCCGTAACATCTCCTGCACTGGTGCTAAACCCTTGGCTGTTACTAACTGCCTCAACTTTGGTAACCCATATAACCCTGAAGTTTACTGGCAGTTTGTACAGGCAGTTAAGGGGATGGGTACTGCTTGTGAAAAGTTCGACACCCCTGTTACCGGCGGTAATGTTAGTTTTTACAACCAAGCATCAATTGGAGGCAAGGAGGAGGCAGTTTTCCCCACACCAACCATTGGTATGATTGGTTTACTTGAAAATAAGAATCACCATACAACGCTGGCTTTCAAGGAGAAGGGTCATATGATTTATTTGATTGGAAAGTCAGTAAACGATATCGCTTCGTCCGAATACCTTTACAGCTACCACGGTGTCAAGCAGTCGCCTGCGCCTTACTTTAACCTTGAGGAGGAGTATGAGGTTCAACGTGCGGTTCGCGAGCTTATTGCACGTAACCTGATTCAATCGGCACACGATGTTTCCGATGGAGGACTATTCATTGCGCTTCTTGAAAGTGCCATGCCTCGCAACTTAGGTTTCGATATCACTACCGATGCCGAAATTCGTACCGATGCCTTCCTGTTTGGTGAGGCCCAAGGGCGAATTGTGGTTTCGGTATCGCCATCGCGCGAAACCCAGTTTATTGACTTTATGGTAGCAAGCAAGGTGCCTTTCTCAACCCTTGGTCATGTTACCAAGTCGGAAATTAGAGTCGATGATGTTTCGTTTGGCTTTGTAGCCGATTTAAAGAAAATTTACGACTCCTCGCTTGAGCAGCTGATAAATGGGTAAAAGTCCAAATACTGTTGTTGATAAACGAACCAGTAGCGTTGCGGCAATGTTTAATAGCATTGCGCCAAGCTACGATTTTCTTAACCATCTGCTTAGCCTTGGCATTGATAAGTTTTGGAGGCGACGGCTTGTAAAAAGGCTGCTACTTAACAATCCTGGGGAGGTTTTGGATGTGGCAACCGGAACTGCCGATCTTGCATTTGTAATGGCTAAAAAATCCCCTACTGTTAAGATAGTTGGTATCGATATCTCTGAATCGATGCTTGCCATTGGAATGGTGAAGGTGAAAAAATGGAAGTTTCTGGAGCGCATTACCCTTAAAAAGGCCTCGGCGCTCTGTATTCCCTCACCCGATAACCATTTCGATGCTGCCATGGTTGCATTTGGTGTGCGAAATTTTGAGGATTTAGCCCAAGGACTAAAGGAGATTTGTCGTGTGCTTAAACCCGGCGGCGAACTGGGTGTTTTAGAGTTCTCCATGCCCCGCCACTGGCCGTTTAATGCTTTATATCGATTTTACTTTCTAAAATTCTTACCGTGGGTTGGTGGCAAGGTGTCGGGCAACCGACAGGCATATACCTATCTCCCTGAATCGGTGCTTTCATTCCCTCAGGGTGAAGCTTTTGCCCAGATAATTAAGTTAGCGGGTTTTAACGATGTGGAAATCAGGGTTCAAACCTTTGGTATTGCCACCCTTTATATTGCGAAAAAGAAAAATCAATAATATTTTTGACTGGTTACCGTTTAATCAGAGTCGTTACTAAAACTGTGAATCGCACTTGAAACGTTTTTTTGCATTACTATTACTTTGTTTTTTGGTAGTTGGCAACTCATTTGGTCAATTCAAACGGCCCACATTGCTAAACGACCCCGACTATGACGTAGGGAAACCGCTCAGGTTTGGTTTCTCTATTGGCGTTAATGTAATGGATTTTGATGCAGTTAACCGAACCGCTCAGTTCAATGCCGATGGCTCAAAGTACTTTGCAGAGGTAACCCATATTTCGGCAGGTCTTAACGTAAATGCCATTGGCGACCTCCGTATTGCCCGCGATATTCATCTACGTTTTCTGCCTGGATACTCTTTTGGCCAGCGCGATGTAAATTTTTTTAAGGTTGATGCCGACAGTAGCGTTTCGCTGGCTACAACCATGAAGATGGAGTCGAACTTCATCGATTTGCCTGTTGGAATTAAGTTCTTATCGGAGCGCAACAGTAATGTCCGCCCCTACTTGTACCTGGGAACTGACGTTAGAATTGATTTAGCCGCATACAAGCGCCTCAAGGTTGAAAAGGGCGTTCTGTTAAGGCTACAAAAGTTCGACTACTACTATGAGGTTGGCTTTGGTGTCGATTTCTTTCTCCAATACTTTAAGTTTTCGGCAGAGATTAAGTGGTCGGCCGGCTTGCTTAATATGTTATCGAGCGATTATGTTGATGAAGGAAAGATTTACCACGATGCCCTGGGAAGTTTAAGATCGAAGTTCCTGATTGTTTCATTCCACTTTGAGTAGGTTTAAACCTTTTCGTCCTTATCCGTGTTAATGCTTTCTTATTAGAGTTTTTCCTTATGCCACATGAAATATCTATTGTGTTAAGGCCCGATGAGGCGGCAAATGAAACAGCAGTTGTTAGAGCAATTGCACGGAAAATTGATATACCAACCGATTCAATTCGGCATTACTACATAACCCGCAAATCAATAGATGCCCGTAAGGGTAAGGTTCTGGTTAACCTTGGCGTTAGGGTTTTTATTGGCGAGGAAAAGATTATTGATGAACGACCGGTTTTCAATTACACTGATGTTCGTAATGCAATGCCGGTTATTATTGTTGGGGCGGGTCCAGCAGGATTATTTGCTGCATTAAGGTTAATTGAACTTGGTTTAAAACCTATAGTAATTGAGCGTGGCAAATCCGTAAGCCACCGTAAGCGCGATATAGCTATGCTGAATCGGGAACATCAGCTTAATCCCGACTCAAACTACGCCTTTGGCGAGGGTGGTGCCGGAACCTTTTCCGATGGCAAGCTGTACACCCGTTCCAAAAAGCGAGGTGATTACAGGCGCATTCTTCAGGCTCTGGTTGATCATGGAGCCGATCCGGCAATACTATACGAGGCTCACCCGCATATTGGAACCAACAGGCTACCCGGAATTATAACTCGTATAAGGGAAACTATTCTTCAGCATGGGGGTGAAGTGCTTTTTAGTAGCAGGGTTACAGAGATAATTTTAGATTCTGGTCAAGCGGTTGGTGTTAAACTTGCCGATGGGCAAAGGATAAATGGTAAAGCCGTAATACTTGCCACTGGGCATTCGGCTCGCGATATTTTTCACATGCTTCACAATCAAAGTATTGCCTTGGAGGCTAAGCCGTTTGCCATGGGGGTGAGGGTTGAACATCCACAAGCACTTATCGATGCCATTCAATACCATGGCATACCCCGAAGCGAGTATTTACCTGCTGCTGCTTATTCACTGGTACATCAGGTTGAGGGACGGGGGGTTTACTCATTCTGCATGTGTCCCGGTGGTTTTATTGTGCCTGCCGCTACAGGAACCGATGAGGTTGTAGTCAATGGAATGTCACCCTCAAATAGGAATTCACGCTGGGCAAACTCAGGAATAGTTGTTGAAATCCGTTTAGATGATTTGGCTGACTATGTTCAGCATGGCATTTTTGCCGGACTAGAGTTTCAGGCAGAATTGGAGCGTCTTGCTAAACAGCATGGGGGATATGGAGTTCAAGCTCCCGCTCAGCGTTTGGTTGACTTTGTAGAAGGGCGTTTCTCATCAAACCTTCCTGCCTGCTCATACCATCCCGGGTTAAACTCGTCGGAGATGCACCTTTGGCTACCCGAGCATATCGGTTTTAGGCTCAGGGAGGGTTTCAAAGCTTTTGGTAAAAAGATGAAGGGTTTCCTAACCAACGATGCTGTAATACTGGGAGTAGAATCGCGGACATCGTCGCCTATCCGTATTCCTAGGGATCCTGAAACCCTTCAGCACATTCAGGTCAAAGGGCTTTTCCCTTCGGGTGAGGGTGCAGGCTATGCCGGCGGTATAGTGTCATCGGCCTTGGACGGCAGTATTGTAGCCGATGCAGTTTCCCGGTATGTTAGCTAGAGGAATTGATTTTTGCGATTTTTTACTCTCAACACCTATGCTAATTCTGAAAATCTTAATTGTTTGTCAATTTATCATCCAAAAAAATCAATCAAACGTTTTAAATCATTTTAATTTAGCGTAACTTGTATCGGTTTAAAAACAATCCTATGGAAACCGATGCACTAATTGTTCTCCTAACAATCCTACTTCCGTTAAGTTTTATTGCCGAACGTATCACAAACCTGATAAAGCTGTTTATACCCGATGGCTTTCTGGGACTAGGTAATGTTCGGTATAAGGAGGATGATCCAATTATGGAGAAAAAGCGTGAACGCCGAATTTTCGCTATTAGCCTTATCTCTGGCGAGTTAGTATCATTTTCGCTTAAGGCTGATCTTTTTGCAATTATCAACCAGGGAACTTTTGGATGGACAACGCCAACAACTGGTTATTCATGGATAATTGGATGTTTATTTACTGGCTTTTTCCTGAGCTGGGGAAGCAAGTTCTGGCACGATTTGCTTGAGATACTCCTCGAAATGAAAAACATCCGCAGGGTAAATGTAAAAGCCAAAACGCTTGAGGTAAAACAGAAGGAGGTTGAGGTGGCTGAAAAAGCCTCGGAACAGCCTGTAACCCTGCCAGTTGAGGCTAAGCCCGAAGTTAAGGAGGATAAACTGTCGCTCAACCGAATCAAAATGCTCCATCCAAAGCTCAGGCAGGAAGTGGAGCAGATTTACCGTGAACTGGTTAAACAAAGAATACCAGTAAGAATAACCGATACCCTACGCACTTTCAAGGAGCAGGAAGCACTTTACGCCATTGGACGTACCAAGCCTGGTAGTATAGTAACTAAGGCTAAACCTGGTCAATCCTATCACAACTATGGGTTGGCTCTGGATTTTTGCTTGTTAACAAACGACGGACGTGAAGCCACCTGGAACCGGGCAGCCGATTTGAACCTTAACCAGAAAGCCGATTGGGACGAGGTTGTTGCACTATTTAAACACTATGGCTGGGAGTGGGGTGGCGATTGGGCATCGTTTAAGGATTATCCGCACCTGCAAAAAACTTTCGGCTTTTCTACTGCTAAACTACTCGACATGCATAGCAATGCAAATGTCGATTCCGAAGGATATGTAAAAATTTAACCTTATGCAAAAATCATCAAAGTGGCTTACTGTTCTAGCAGCAATAGTTTTGCTGCTGTTTGCCTACCGAGTAATTATTGAGTTCGATAAGCATTGTAGCAAAAAACCGAACCCAGAGTTTAAAAGATACATTGAGCTGCAGCAAAAGCAGTTGGATAGTGTGCTAACCCGACTGGGCGAAGAGGGAATTATTTCAACATCCAAAATTGAATTGCAGTCGCCCAGCAGGTGTTTTACATCAAACTTTGAGGGGGCTGAGGTGCTTGTAGTTGGACTTCAGCATCACGATAGTATTTATGGTACCGAATCCCGAAAACCATACTACACTTACGGCTGCAACTACGTTTTGTTTGATCCCGATCACCCTATTTACGGATTACCTGATATTGAAATGAGGGTTGGCCCCGTAGGTTTTTACCAACCCGAACTCAATGGTTTGGAAAAGTTGGCAGGTTTGGGGATTAACTCAAAACCACGCCCTTATAGGGTATTCCGAAAGCCGGTTTACGATAGCACCGGAAAAAAATTAAATGTTTTTGAAATGCAGCTCTGGCTTACCCAGTTTAAGGTTGCATTAACGGTAGTAAGCGATAGGGACAAACCTCAGGTTAGTCCTGACAATGAGTCGATGAAAGTAAAAAAATATCCGGGTAAGTGGTATTCCGATACCAGACCAATGATTTGTATAAACGACCTTAAGGATAAAGAGGAGTACATGAATCACCGTTACGGTGATATCACCTTTATTCTTGAGGTAAACCCCAATGCATCGCCTTGGTACATTAAAGGGAATAATCAACAAACTTTAAGACCCGATATTGCTGTTGGGGCTATTGTATGTAACGAGATGGTTAAACGGCCCGAAAAGGAAAATCAAATCCATATCAACATCCAAAAGGGAATGCTTGCGCCCCTTTACCTTGACCCATTTGAAACCAATGCAAACCTAAACGATTTGAATAGCGATGAACTACAACTTGCCGAGAAACTAGAAGAATACAGGAGGTTTAACATTTGGAACAGAAAGTACTACTTTAAGATCCATTCAAAGAATATTGGTGCAAGGAAAACAGGAATACTATGGAATGCAAAGACCTTTGACGAGCAAATTGAATTTACATTTCTGTTACCATTACTTGTTGTGGGCAATTGGGATGTTCAGCTACCCTGGGAGGTTATCCCCACCATGGAAGCACCCCAGCCTTATTACAAAAGTTTTAGCATTAAAAATCTTTTACCCGACTGGGGTTTAGGAGGAATTGGTAAAGGTTTAAGCAGCCTGATATTAGTAGGTTTAGCTGCATTATGTATTTTCTGGCTTTTACCATTCTTCCGCAGGTAGGTTTATCGATGTAATGCCCCTTTAAATTCTGAAAGTATTATGGCTGTAGCCATGGCTACATTCAACGATTCTACTTTCTGGCGCCCCCTAGCGAATGTTGGTATGTGTATACGATGTGTGATTAGCTTGTCAACAGCGGGGCTGATGCCGTTACCCTCGTTACCCATTACAATAATACCTGCATGTTCTTTCTTTGCCTTGTAAATATTTTCACCATCCATACATGCACCAAAAATTGGGCAGTTTACAGTTTGCTGGCTAAGCCAGGTAATCAGATCGGTATAATGAACCTTAACATGGGCTATGGCACCCATGGTTGCCTGAATGGCTTTTGGTGCAAAGGCATCGGTGCATCCATGGGAGCAAACAATATTATCAATCCCAAACCAATCGGCTAGCCTAATTATGGTGCCCATGTTACCCGGGTCCTGAATGGTATCTAGGGCAAGAACCAGCTCTTTACTTGGGTCAACATCCAGTGTATATGTTGGGAAACGAACTACGGCAAGCACTGGGCTTGGTGTAACAAGCCCGCTTATCCGTTCCATTTCGGACTGACTTACTGTGTATACCAAGCAATTAACATTTGTTACTAAATATTGCTCGGTATGATATATTTCCTCAATTTCAAAATTGCTACTGATGAGCTCATCTACAAGTTTAGTACCTTCGGCTATAAAAAGGCCAAGCTCATTCCTGAATTTTTTCTGTTGTAACGATTTTAACCTTTTAATGCTATTTCTTGATAACATTTACCTGAATTTTAGGGCAAAATAAAACATTTTTCTAATACTATCAGCATTTTCAAATTCTTAGCATCCCATGTGCGAATTTTATTTTGGCCCTGATTTTGATGAATTTGGTCATAAATCGATAACTATTGCTGTAAAAAATAGATAGCGAATTGCTGTTATAATTACATTTGTATAGTTCATAATACCTAACTCTGATTATGCCTGTGACTTTCAGTTTTCAGAAAATTAGTTGGCCTTTAAGGTATATACTGTATTTTTCCTCCCTTTTATTAGTTACAGGTTGTTCCGTAACCAAGCATGTGCCGGAAAATATGCACTTGCTCAACAAAGTACAAATAAAAACGAGTTCAAAGCAGGTAAAACCCGACGATTTATTACCTTATGTAAAGCAAAAGCCAAATAAGAAGATACTGGGATTTAGGTTCCACCTAAGGGTTTATAGCCTATCAAATCCCCGAAAATCGGGTTGGCTTAACAGTGGGCTAAGAACCATTGGTGAAGATCCAGTACTTTTCGATAGTAATGCAGTTTCAGGAAGCTCAAGAAATATCAAACTTTACCTTCAAAGTAAGGGCTACTACAATGCAGTGGTAACCGATTCGGTTTGGATTCATGGGAAAAAGGCCGATGTTTTTTATACCATCCATCCTAATTTGCCCTATAAGGTGAGGAGAGTTGGCTATTTCATTGAGGATACCCTTATCCGCCAGCTTGTGTTGGCCGATACCGTGAACAGGATAATTAAAAGAAACGATTTATTTGATGTGGATATGCTCCAGACCGAAAGGGAGCGAATTGAAACAATGCTAAAACGAAATGGCTACTTCACTTTTAGTAAGAATTTCATAACCTTTACAGCCGATACTAACTTCAGGAACAACAGGGTTGACCTTAACCTTATAATAAAAAATCCACTTCGGGCCGATGAGAATGGGAAACTGAAACCCATAAGGTTTAAGCGATACAAGTTTCGGAATGTTTTTATTTATCCGAACTATGACCCATTCAGGTTTAGCTCGTACCGTGATAATGGTGAGCTTGATACAATTTGTAGGGCTAACGTGTACTATGTTTTTCACCAGAACCCGGGTGTGAAGCTCGATGTAATTGAGGCATTTAACCAGTTAAAACCAAACGAAATGTATTCTGTTGACCAAGTCAACAGAACTCAGCAGAATCTGAGTCAAATTAGGTTATTTAAGTTTGTTAATATTGAACTGGAAGAAGTAGAAGCAAAGAAACAAACCGGTGAAATTGATTTCTCTGATATAGATTCAGGCTCTGAATCGGAGGAGTTTGGGTATCTTAACTGTTATATTCAGCTGGTTCCGCATACCCTGCAGAGCTATCAGGTGGAGTTGGTAGGAACAAATACTAGCGGATCGCTTGGCGCTGAGGGCACGTTAAACTACCAGCATAAAAACCTATTTAAAGGCGCAGAGGTATTTGATATTAAGTTCCGAGGACTTGTTGAAACCGCCCAGCAAAAAATCAACCTGAATAATACCCTTGAGCTTGGAGGTTCAATGGGGCTTACTACCCCAAAGTACATAGGGCCTTACACTTCGCATGTTAGGGTCGATAAATATGCTCCTAACACCCAGCTTACTGCCTCGTACAGCTTTCAGCGCCGCCCTGAGTACACCCGTATGATAGCCGGGTTACAGTTCGGTTATGTTTGGAAAAGCTCACGCTTTATGCTACATACCCTTAACCCAATTGAGCTAAATGCCATTTCAATTCAAAAGATTAGTCCAGAGTTTCAGGCTCAGATTGATACCACCTTTCTTAAATACAGCTACATAAGCCAAATAGTGACAGTTTCAAGCTACAACCTGGTTTACAGTAACCAAAACGTTAAAAAGGCAAGCAGCTACAGCTACATTCGCTTTAATCTTGAAGTGTCCGGGAACGCTCTTCAAGCAATATCGAAGCTGAGCGATAGACCAAAAAATTCAAACGGGGCGTATACGTTTTTCAATACCGAGTTCTCACAGTTTGTTCGGAGCGATATAAATCTCACATACCATCAGGTTGCCGATGAGAACAACTCCTTTGCATATCGTTTGTACATTGGGGTTGGTTATCCTTACGGAAACTCAAGGGCATTGCCCTTTGAAAAGCGCTTCTTTACGGGTGGCGCCAATGGCGTACGAGCATGGCAGGCGCGCTCATTAGGCCCAGGCTCATACTATCAACCCGCTGAGCGCTTCCCAAACCGCACTGCCGATATAAAGCTGGAAGCAAATTTTGAGTACCGCTTCCGTATGGTTTGGAAGCTGGAAGGGGCTATGTTTATCGACTGCGGCAATATTTGGTCGATGCCCGGACTTGACGATAGGACAGGGGCTACCTTTGAATGGAATAAATTCTATGAACAGATTGCTATTGGTAGCGGATTGGGGATAAGGATGAATTTGGGTTTCTTTATTTTACGAACCGATTTTGGTTATAAGATATTCGATCCGGCAATAAATCCGAACGAGCCCTACAAACCCTGGGTTCCCCTTAACCGAAAATTTAGCATCAGCGATATAACCTTTAACTTTGGTATTGGATATCCGTTTTAGCTTTACCCTACTTGACTTAAATCAATATTTATCGTAGGTTTGTATAGAAACGATTAAATTCTAAATCTATGAACTACGATAAAATAGTAGAGCTGCTTGGCGATAATGCCAATTATCTTCTTGAACATAAGTGCAATACCGTATCGAAGGAGATGCTTCACCTTCCCGGCCCCGACTTCATGGAGCGAGTGGTTTATCACAGCAACCGATCACCACAGGTAATGCGAAGCTTGCAGGCTATGTTCAACCATGGACGCCTGGCTGGTACAGGCTACCTGTCAATCCTGCCTGTTGATCAGGGAATTGAACATAGTGCAGGTGCATCGTTCGCCCCAAATCCCATATACTTTGATCCTGAAAACATTGTTAAGTTGGCCATTGAGGGTGGTGCTAATGCGGTTGCTTCAACATTTGGGGTGCTGGCATCGGTAGCCCGTAAATATGCCCACCGCATACCTTTTATTGTAAAGATTAACCATAACGAGCTGCTTACCTATCCCAATAAGTACGATCAGATTATGTTTGGATCGGTTGATGAGGCATGGAACCTAGGTGCAGTAGCAGTTGGGGCTACAATATATTTTGGTTCCGAGGAGAGCAACCGGCAAATCATTGAAGTTGCCCAGGCGTTTGAGCGTGCCCATGAGTTGGGAATGGCTACCGTTCTTTGGTGCTACCTGCGAAACAATGGTTTCAAAAAAGATGGCGTGGACTACCATGTAGCTGCCGACTTAACCAGCCAGGCAAACCATTTGGGGGTTACCATTCAGGCCGATATTATTAAACAGAAAGCCCCTGAGAATAATGGTGGCTTTAAAGCTATAAACTTCGGTAAAACCCACGATAAGGTTTACTCACAGCTAACTACCGATCATCCCATCGATTTGACCCGCTACCAGGTAGTAGGTTGCTATAACGGACGGGCTGGTTTAATTAACTCGGGTGGTGCCTCCTCGGGAGCAAGCGATTTGGCCGAGGCTGTTTATACCGCTGTAGTTAATAAACGTGCAGGTGGAATGGGACTCATTAGCGGTCGCAAAGCTTTTCAACGCCCTATGGATGAGGGTATTAAAATTCTGAATGCCATACAGGATGTTTACCTTGAAAGTAAGGTCGACATAGCTTAACAAATGCTTTTTGCAAAACATTGCCCATTCTGGAGTCCGGGATGGGCTTTTTTTACGCTAACACTTGTTTTAGTGTCCATTTTTTTCCAAATTGGTGCGCCAAAATTTATAACCTAAACCTAAACTCAAAACCTATGTCAGTTTCTAATAATCGCGATAGCTTTGGAAGCAAATTTGGTATTATTGCAGCCGCTGCCGGCTCGGCAGTAGGATTAGGAAACATTTGGAAGTTCCCATATATAACAGGGCAGAATGGAGGAGGAGCTTTTTTGCTTATCTATCTTCTGTTTGTGTTCCTATTGGGAATCCCTGTTATGATATCTGAATTTTCAATTGGCAGGCGTGGTCAGCGCAATGTATTTGGTTCATTTAAGGCAATTTCGCCTGGCACTCCATGGTATTTTGTGGGTATAATGGGGGTGGTGGCCGCCTTCGTAATCTTATCGTTTTATAGTGCTGTGGCTGGTTGGACACTGGAGTATATAGTAAAATCAGTATCTGTTGGATTTGGTAATCAAACAACGCAGCAACTGGGTGATGCTTTTCAAAATTTTTTGGTTCATCCTGTTCGTCCCATTATCTGGCAGTTAGTATTTATGGCACTTACTGCATATATTGTAATTGGAGGAATAAAAAATGGCATTGAGAAATATAACAAGTTCTTAATGCCATTGCTAGTAGTTTTTCTTTTAATACTATGTGTACGATCTATTACCTTACCCAATGCATTAAAAGGATTGGCGTTCCTGTTTAAGCCCGACTTTTCCAAGGTAACCATAAAGACATTTCTATTTGCCATGGGGCAGGCTTTTTTCTCACTTAGTCTTGGAATGGGTGCTTTAATTACTTATGCTTCATACTTCCGAAAAACTGACAATTTAGGTAGAACGGCATTAAACGTATCATTAGCCGATACATTTGTTGCAGTATTAGCAGGAGTTGTAATATTTCCTGCTGTATTTGCTTTTAACATTGAACCTACTGCAGGTCCAAGTTTGGTTTTTATAACCCTACCCGAGATTTTTAGCCACATACCAATGGGGAATCTTTTTGGGCTTATTTTTTTCATTTTACTTGCTGTAGCTGCGTTAACTTCAACGGTATCGGTGCTTGAAGTGGTTGTGGCATATTTCTCGGAGGAGTTGCGTATCACTCGCCTTAAGGCAACCATTTTAGCTTCGGTTTCCATATCGGTTTTGGGTATTTTGGCATCACTGTCGTTTGGGCCTTTGAGTAATATCAGGCTCTCGGGCAAAACCATTTTCGATATGCTCGATTTTCTGGCCTCTAACATCTTACTTCCACTCGGAGGAATGCTAATAGTGATTTTTGTTGGGTGGTATCTAAAAAAATCAACATTATTCGATGAGATTTCAAATGGAGGTGAACTAAAGGCAGGTTACTTCCCTGTATACCGTTTTGTAGTTCGTTTTATTGCACCGTTAGCCATAGCTGCCATTTTTATCTATTCAGTATTTTACGGTTCACTTGGATAGACTAATGGAATGGATGAGCTAATTAATTCCATATTTGAGCCACTGGTCAGGGTACTATCAAGTTTTCTGTTCTGGGACCCGTTTAGATCTTTTGGGGTTGAAATAGGTTTTCGGTTTCCCTTTGTAGTAATGTGGCTAATGGTTTGGGGAGTTTATTTTACTTTCCGCATGGGATTTATCAACATCCGGGCTTTTTGGCATTCAATCGAAATTACCTCGGGTAGGCTCGATAAGAATAGCAAAAAGGGAGAGGTATCCCATTTTCAAGCCTTAACAACCGCTCTTTCAGCAACTGTTGGTTTGGGAAATATTGCGGGTGTTGCTGTTGCCATAAGCGTTGGGGGGCCCGGGGCAACATTCTGGATGATAATGGCTGGGCTGCTGGGCATGTCGCTTAAGTTTACCGAGTGCACGCTAGGGCAAAAGTATAGATTGATTGACTCAAAGGGTAGGGTATCGGGAGGGCCCATGTACTACTTGAGCCAAGGGCTTGCCAAGCGTAACATGAAAACATTAGGTAACATACTGGCAGTAACCTTTTCGGTTTTAGTAATTGGTGCATCGTTTGGCGGTGGAAATATGTTTCAGGCCAATCAGGCATTTTCGCAAATGGCTTTCATCATACCCTGGTTAAATGGCAAGGGAGCCTATTTTGGTATTGCCATGGCCTTGCTGGTGGGTTTAGTAGTCCTGGGGGGAATAAAAAGCATTGCCAGTGTTGCCTCGCGGATAGTTCCTTTCATGGTTATCCTCTACATTTCAGCATCCATGGTAATTATTTTTCTAAACATTTCCCGGGTGGGGGAGGTTTTCAGTCAAATCATTGTGCAGGCATTTGGACTAAAATCCATTGCTGGTGGTTTTTTTGGTGCGTTTATTGTTGGGTTTCAACGGGGAGCATTTTCCAACGAGGCAGGGATAGGTTCCGCTTCCATTGCGCATTCAACTGCCCGAACCGATGAGCCTGTTAGCGAGGGTATTGTAGCCTTACTTGAACCATTTATCGATACTGTAGTGGTGTGCACCATGACCGCATTGGTCATAAATTTCACAGGGTTAGCCGGCAGCAACACTGGTTTACAGGGGGCCCAGCTAACTTCAGCCGCATTTGCCACTGTATTACCCTGGTTCCCATATTTGCTGGCTATCGCTATCTTACTATTCGCCTTTTCAACCATGATCAGCTGGTCATACTATGGCCTCAAAGGCTTTAACTACCTTTTTGAGAAACGTTTGAACGGGATTATTTCTGTACCTGAGGCATCTACCAAGCTATACTACATCATTTTTTTACTTTGTATTGTTGTGGGTAGCGCTTCGAACCTTTGGGCTGTCATGGATTTTTCCGATATGATGATCTTAGGGATGGCTTTCCCAAATATTCTTGGAATGATTTTTATGGCTAAAGAGGTGCGGGCCGATTTGGATAGCTACTGGAATAGATGGAAAACAGGGAGATTGTATAGGTAGCGTAAACTTATTGTTTCTTTTATCATTTTTTTCGCGACATTTGGTATTAGTAGAACTGGTTGCTAAAAATGAAGCGGATTTGGGGTAGCGTTAAAAGCTTCTTATACTTTTCAAGGGGCGAACGAAATGGAACCATTATTCTGGTTCTATTACTTTTGCTCTTTGCTGTGGCTCCGTACCTGTATAAAAAGTATTTCAATGTTGTTTCCCCTCCCGATCCCATGCTTGTTCAAAAAGCCGATAGCTTCTTTTTAACCCTCCAGTACCATGAGCCCGAGAAAGTTATTGAGCCCCCTTCGGGTATTGAGGCCGAGATGGAACTTCCCCGAACTAAAAAATCATTTTTATTTGATCCCAACACCGTAAGCCTCGACAGCTTAATGGAATTGGGGTTAAGCAGGAAGCAAGCCGAGGTACTTGTTAAGTATAGGTCTAAAGGGGGGCGTTTCAGGACTCCTGACGATATCGATAAAATTTTTGTTATCGACTCGGCTACAAAGGCAAGGCTAAAGCCGCTGGTACGTATAGCTCCGGTTACTGATACTATTAGCCATGATAGGGTTATTGATACCAAGTCCATTCTTGTGGAGCTCAATGGTGCCGATACCCTCTCGTTACTAAAACTTAAAGGTATAGGAAGTAACTACGCAAAGCGGATTGTGGGTTACAGGAACCTACTCGGTGGATTTTATAGTATTGATCAGCTTGGCGAGGTTTATGGATTTACTCCGCAACTGGTTGACCAGCTAAGGCCAAATATATATATTGACACAACCCGTATTCGAAAAATCAACATAAATCTAATTAAGTACGATGACCTGAGAACTCATCCCTATGTGAACGATTATCAGGCTAAAGCAATTATTTACTACCGCTCACAAAAAGGTACCATTAAAGCACTTGATGAGCTATGGCAGAACAAGCTTTTACCCCGCGACCGGTTCGAAAAGTTAAAACATTACCTTGATTTATAGTAAAATTGATACTTCACAAACAATTGGAATAATTTCCAAAAAAAAGACTAAAATATTTTGTATTAAAATCAAAACATTATAATTTTGCAGCTCATAAAATTCGATAAACATGATTATAGTACCAGTTAAAGAAGGCGAAAATATTGAAAGAGCTCTAAAAAAATTCAAGCGTAAGTTTGAAAAAACCGGTATTATGAGGGAGTTACGTTCCCGTCAAGCTTACGTTAAACCTTCGGTTGCTCGTAGGGAGCAGATCAAAAGAGCCATTTACATTCAGAAGTTACAGCAGCAGGAAGAATAGAAGCTGATGTTCAGTTGAATGCGTAATCAGGCTATTTTTGCCTGATTTTTTTTTTGCTTTTTAGCTTGAAAAAAACTATATTGCATTCAATGGATATGCTGGCCTCATTTCTTAAATACCTTGATATAGAGAAGGGTTACTCATCGCACACCATACGCTCGTATGGCGATGATCTGCATTCCTTCTTCAGCTATTCAGGAGTCAATCCCGCAAGTACCGAAGCTATTGAACACATTAGCCATAGGACTATCAGGGCATGGATGTCGAGCTTAGTTAGCCAAGGCCTATCAACCCGTTCGGTTAACCGTAAGCTTTCATCGCTTCGTACTTTCTTTAAGTACCTATTACGCCAAGGCGTAATTGCAAACAATCCCATGAAACGTGTGGTTTCGCCCAAAACCAGTAAGCGCCTACCTGAGTTTGTCCCTGAAGCCGACATGGTAAAACTTAATACCAACGACCTGTTTGGCGATGATTTTGAGGGCTTACGTAACCGGCTAATAATAACCATGTTCTATTTTACCGGTATGCGCCTATCGGAACTAGTTGGGCTTACCCTCCAATCGGTCGATGTGGATTCAATGACCATTAAGGTAATGGGGAAAGGTAGCAAGGAACGTATCATTCCCATTCATCCGGAACTTAAAGATTTGGTTGTGGAGTACCTTGAGGAACGAAACAAAAAATTTTCCGATACTGTTAGCTTTTTTGTTACGCCAAAAGGTAAACCGGTTTACCCAAAACTCGTATACAGAGTAGTAAACCACTACTTAACCTTGATTACACCACTTCAAAAAAGGAGCCCCCACGTGCTAAGGCACAGCTTTGCAACCCATTTGCTAAATAAGGGGGCCGATTTGAATGCCATCAAAGAGCTGCTTGGCCACTCAAGCTTACTGGCTACCCAGGTGTACACCCACAGCACATTCGAAAAACTTAAAAACAATTATAACCAGGCTCATCCACGAGCCTAAAACCAAAAGGAGGATTTATTATGAACGTTAAAATTCAATCCATCAAGTTTGATGCTGACAGGAAGCTTCTTGATTACGTTGAGAAGAAAGCAGCAAAACTTGAGCGCTATTTTGACAACATCGTGGAAACCGAGGTGTTCCTAAAGTTGGAAAATAGCCAGGACATGGAAAACAAGATTGTTGAATTCCGCCTTAAGGTGCCTGGCAACGATTTGTTTGCCCAACGTAAAGGGAAAACCTTTGAAGAGGCTACTGACCTATGTATTGATGTGCTGAAGGGTCAAGTTAAAAAGTTTAAGGAAAAGCTAAGAGGGGTATAGCAAACCCAAAAAATAGACTAAAAACAAAGCAGATGAAGCCCGAAAGGGCTTCATTTTTTGCTGTAACAGGTCAAAACAGACAGATGGATTATGAAAATTGTACTAAAAAAGGTTACATAAAAAGATAAAAATTTTTGCAGATAATTAAAATTGTTATACATTTGCAATCCGATTTCAGGAGGTAAACGTTCCTTAAAATAGTGCAAAAACACTTTGATTGCCGATGTAGCTCAGTTGGCCAGAGCAGCTGATTTGTAATCAGCTGGTCGGGGGTTCGAATCCCTCCATCGGCTCAAAGCAAAACAGGTTGGGGAGATACCAAAGTGGCCAACTGGGGCAGACTGTAAATCTGCTGGCTTATGCCTTCGTAGGTTCGAATCCTGCTCTCCCCACAAAACAGGGTTGACACCAGTCCTGCCGGGTTGGTGGCATGCGGGAGTAGCTCAGTCGGTAGAGCATCAGCCTTCCAAGCTGAGGGTCGCGGGTTCGAGTCTCGTCTCCCGCTCTACCTGTAAGCCGATGTAGCTCAGAGGTAGAGCACTTCCTTGGTAAGGAAGGGGTCACGAGTTCAATTCTCGTCATCGGCTCAACTTTTTGTGTTGTATAAGACAATCAAGTTTTTAATACTAATTTTAAATTAATACCAGAAAACTATGGCTAAAGAAAAATTTGATAGGTCGAAACCGCACGTGAACATCGGTACCATTGGCCACGTTGACCATGGTAAGACTACCCTTACCGCTGCTATTACCAAGGTATTAGCTGAAAAGGGTCTTTCCGAATTCCGTTCATTCGACTCTATCGACAACGCTCCAGAAGAAAAAGAGCGCGGTATTACCATTAACACCGCTCACGTTGAGTATCAAACTGAGAACCGTCACTACGCTCACGTTGACTGTCCTGGTCACGCTGACTATGTTAAGAACATGGTTACTGGTGCTGCCCAGATGGACGGTGCTATCCTTGTTGTAGCTGCTACTGATGGTCCTATGCCTCAAACCCGTGAGCACATCCTACTCGCTCGTCAGGTAAACGTTCCTAAGATCGTTGTGTTCCTGAACAAGTGCGACATGGTTGACGATGCTGAAATGCTCGACCTCGTTGAAATGGAAGTACGTGAGCTCCTAAGCTTCTACCAGTTCGATGGCGATAACGTACCCGTTATCCGTGGTTCAGCTCTTGGTGCCCTAAACGGTGAGGCTCAGTGGGTTGAAAAGGTAATGGAACTCATGAAAGCTGTTGATGAGTACATTCCCATTCCTCCACGTGACAACGAAAAGCCATTCCTAATGCCTGTTGAGGACGTATTCTCAATCACTGGTCGTGGTACTGTTGCTACCGGTAGAATTGAAACTGGCGTTATCCACACTGGCGACGAAGTTGAAATCGTAGGTTTAACCAACGACAAGCCTATGAAGTCAGTAGTTACCGGTGTTGAAATGTTCCGTAAAATCCTTGATCAGGGTGAAGCTGGCGACAACGTAGGTCTACTACTCCGTGGTATTGACAAGAAGGATATCAAGCGTGGTATGGTTATTGCTAAACCAGGCTCTATTACTCCTCATACCAAGTTCAAAGCTGAGGTTTACGTGTTGAAGAAAGAAGAAGGTGGTCGTCACACTCCTTTCCACAACCACTACCGTCCTCAGTTCTACCTACGTACCCTCGACGTAACCGGTGAAATTTTGCTTCCCGAAGGCGTTGAAATGGTAATGCCTGGCGATAACGTAACTATCACCGTAGAACTTATCTACCCAGTTGCTATCAACAAGAACCTACGCTTTGCTATCCGCGAAGGTGGTAGGACTGTTGGTGCCGGTCAGGTAATTGACATTATTGAGTAATTCAATAAAACCCCGAACGGGTTCAACGGAATCCGTTCGGTTTCTCACACGGGTGTAGCTCAATTGGTAGAGTAGTGGTCTCCAAAACCATTGGCTGGGAGTTCGAGTCTCTCCACCCGTGCTAAACACAAACTGTTGACATGAAAATTACACAGTACTTGCACGACGTTTACACCGAGATGGTGCAAAAAGTTTCGTGGCCAACATGGAAAGAACTTCAGTCCAGTGCATTAATTGTTATGATTGCTTCCCTTTTAATCGCACTGGTTGTCTTCGTTATGGACTTCTCATTCGAAAGATTGATGGAGTTTGTTTACCGTGTACTTAGCTAACAATAGAACGGCCTAAGAAGGAGCTGTAATGGAAGAGAATGTTAAAAAATGGTATGTTCTTAGGGCCATTGGTGGTAAGGAGAAGAAGGTAAAGGAGCTGGTGGAAAACGAAATTAAACGTTTGAAGCTTGACGACTTTATCTCTCAGGTTCTTATTCCTACTGAGAAAGTTTACCAGATTCGAAATGGCAAAAAGATCAGCAAGGAAAGGATTTACTACCCTGGCTACGTTCTTATTGAAGCTGCACTGGTAGGTGAAATTCCTCACATCCTACGAAACATTCCCAATGTCCTTGGTTTTTTAGGTGACCCCAAAACCGGCGATCCAATCCCTCTGCGCCAAGCTGAGGTTAACCGAATACTTGGCAAGGTTGATGAGCTGGTGGACAGCGAGGAAGAGTTGAATGTTCCATTCTACGTAGGTGAAACAGTAAAAGTAATTGATGGACCATTCAATTCCTTTTCTGGAGTAATTGAGGAGGTTAACGAAGAGAAGAAGAAGCTGAAGGTTATGGTGAAAATCTTCGGCCGTAAAACTCCACTGGAGTTAAGTTTTATGCAAGTTGAAAAGGAGTAATAATTAAAGAGCAAACGCACTATGGCTAAAGAAGTAGCTGGATTTATTAAACTCCAGATTAAAGGTGGTGCTGCTAACCCATCACCACCCATTGGTCCTGCTCTTGGCTCCAAGGGGGTAAATATTATGGAGTTCTGCAAGCAATTCAATGCCAGAACTCAAGCACAGGCAGGCAAGGTTCTACCTGTGGTTATTACATATTATACCGACAAATCGTTCGATTTTGTCGTAAAAACCCCACCGGTATCCGTAACTTTGCTTGAGATAACCAAGCAACAAAAGGGATCGGCTGAGCCAAACAGGAAAAAGGTTGCCTCTGTAACCTGGGAGCAAGTTCGACAAATTGCCCAGGAAAAGATGCAGGATCTGAACTGTTTTACCATTGAATCAGCAATGAAGATGGTGGCAGGTACAGCCCGCAGCATGGGTATCACTGTTACCGGAGAGTTTCCGGGGAATTAACATTTAACCTCATTTGCGCAATGACTAAACTGACAAAAAACAGGAAGCTTGCTCTGTCGAAAGTAGAGCCCGGTAAGACTTACAAGCTATCGGAAGCAGCCGCACTGTTGAAGGAAATTACATACACCAAGTTCGATGCATCGGTTGATATTGATATTCGCCTAGGGGTTGACCCCCGTAAGGCCAACCAGATGGTTCGTGGTGTGGTAACCCTTCCGCATGGTACCGGTAAGAACGTTCGCGTTCTGGTACTCTGTACTCCCGATAAGGAGGAGGCTGCTCGCCAGGCTGGCGCCGACTACGTAGGCCTTGACGATTACATCGAGAAGATCAAGGGCGGATGGACCGATGTGGATGTTATTATTACCATGCCCTCGGTTATGGCTAAGCTAGGTCCTTTAGGACGTATTCTTGGCCCCCGCGGTTTGATGCCAAACCCCAAGAGTGGTACGGTTACCATGGAAGTTGAAAAGGCTGTTAAGGAGGTAAAGCAGGGTAAGATTGACTTTAAGGTTGACAAGTTTGGTATAGTCCACTCATCAATCGGAAAAATTTCATTCGAGCCTGACAAGATTGTTGATAATGCGCTTGAGTTTATCAATACCATCATTAAGCTCAAACCTACGTCGGCTAAAGGTACCTACATTAAGAGTGTATACCTTTCCACTACCATGAGCCCCGGTATTGCTATTGACACCAAGTCGCTCACGGCTTCGAATTAATAACGTTTACACAGACCCAATTTGTTATGAGAAGGGAAGATAAAAACGCACTGATTGATAAGCTGACCGAGCAAATTAACCAGTACCCCCATTTTTACCTTACCGATACCTCGGAACTTAACGCAGAGGTAACTCACAAGTTACGTAAGACCTGCTTTGAGAAAAAGGTAAAGCTGGTAGTGGTTAAGAACACATTGCTGAAGAAAGCCCTTGAGAGAAGCGGCAAATCAACTGATTTCTCGCCAATCTTTGAAGCATTGAAAGGCTCAACCTCAGTAATGTTTACCGAAACAGGTAATGTTCCGGCTAAGCTTATCAAGGATTTTCGCAAGGCTCATCCAAAGCCTCTATTTAAGGCTGCCTATGTTGAAGAATCGATATATGTTGGCGAGAGTCAACTTGAAGTGCTGGCAACCCTGAAGAGCAAGAACGAGCTTATTGCCGACGTTATTGCACTACTCCAGTCGCCCGCAAAGAACGTTATCGGTTCGCTACAATCTGGCGGTCAAAAATTATCGGGTGTTATCAAAACACTCTCTGAAAGGGAAAAGTAAAAATTATTTTGAGAACAAATTAAACACTTACTAAAATGGCAGATCTTAGAAAATTTGCAGAAGATTTGGTTAACCTCTCAGTAAAGGAAGTTAACGAATTGGCTAAAATACTCAAGGAAGAGTATGGTATTGAACCTGCTGCTGCAGCTGTAGCTGTTGCTGCTGCTCCCGCTGCTGGTGGCGAAGGTGCTGCTGCTGCTGAAAAAACTCAGTTTGACGTTATTCTTAAGTCAGCTGGCGGTGCTAAATTGCAGGTTGTTAAGCTTGTAAAGGAACTTACCGGTCTTGGTCTAAAGGAAGCTAAGGATCTAGTTGATGCTGCTCCTAAGGCCGTTAAGGAAGGTGTTTCTAAAGAAGAAGCTGAATCATTAAAAGCACAACTTGAAGAGGCAGGAGCAGAAGTTGAACTTAAATAGTCCTAACCTATAGTGGTTCTAAGGTTTAGAATCTATCCTGATAGATTCTAAGCCTTTTTCTTGTTATGTTTATTTTATAGTTCAACCAATTCGTTCGCAATGTCTCAAAATAAAACTAACAACGCACGTATCAATTTCTCCAAAACAAAGAGCCTATACGAGTATCCCGATTTTCTGGATATTCAGCTAAAGTCGTTTATGGAGTTCTTCAAGCTGGGTTCAACCCCCGAAGAGCGTAAGAACGAAGGCCTGTTCAAAGTGTTTCAGGAGAATTTTCCTATTACCGATACCAGGAACAATTTTGTACTCGAATTTCTCGATTACTACGTTGATCCTCCCCGCTATTCCATAGAGGAATGTCTGGATAGAGGGTTAACCTATAGCGTACCACTAAAGGCAAAGTTAAAGCTATACTGTACCGATCCCGAACATGAGGATTTTGATACGGTAGTTCAGGATGTATACCTGGGAACAATTCCCTACATGACACCCCGTGGTAGTTTTGTAATTAATGGAGCTGAACGAGTAGTTGTTTCGCAGCTTCATCGCTCGCCCGGTGTGTTCTTTGGCCAAAGCGTACATCCTAACGGTACCAAGCTCTACTCCGCACGTATTATCCCCTTCAAGGGATCGTGGATTGAGTTTGCCACCGACATCAATAACGTGATGTATGCATACATCGATCGTAAAAAGAAATTGCCCGTTACTACACTTTTGCGCGCCATTGGATTTGAGACCGATAAGGATATCCTGCAGATATTCGACTTAGCAGAAGAGGTAAAGGTTTCAAAAGCCACTCTCACCAAGGTAGTGGGGCAACGTTTGGCCGCTCGCGTTCTCAAGAGTTGGATTGAGGACTTTGTTGATGAAGATACCGGCGAGGTGGTTTCAATTGAGCGTAACGAGGTTATCCTAGACCGCGAAACCGTCATTGAAAAGGACCACATCGATTTAATTATCGACTCCGGTGTTAAGTCAATTCTTGTTCATAAAGAATCACAGAGCATTTCCGATTATGCCATAATCTATAACACGCTGCAAAAAGACCCCAGTAACTCTGAGAAGGAGGCTGTGGTACACATTTACAGGCAGCTCCGTAACTCCGAACCACCCGATGAGGCTACTGCCCGCGACGTTATCGATAA
The DNA here is from genome assembly GCF_037481895.1 of Tenuifilum sp. Lineage (NCBI taxonomy): Bacteria > Pseudomonadati > Bacteroidota > Bacteroidia > Bacteroidales > Tenuifilaceae > Tenuifilum > Tenuifilum sp. The sequence goes on along the minus strand of NZ_JBBFKU010000006.1, from coordinate 63,936 downwards.
GCTATTCTTCTCCGATAAACGTTACGATTTGGGTGATGTAGGACGTTACCGTATCAACAAAAAGCTTAACCTGAACACCTCGTCCGATATTAAGGTGTTAACCAAGGAAGATATCATTGAGATAATTAAGTATCTCATTGAGCTGGTTAACTCAAAGGCTGAGGTTGATGATATTGACCACCTAAGTAACCGTAGGGTGCGAACCGTGGGTGAACAGATGGCTGCTCAGTTTGGCGTTGGTTTAGCCCGCATGGCCAGAACCATCCGTGAGCGTATGAACGTTCGCGATAACGAGGTGTTTACTCCTATCGATCTGATTAACTCCAAAACACTCTCGTCGGTTATCAACTCGTTCTTCGGAACAAACCAGCTTTCGCAGTTCATGGATCAGACCAACCCGCTGGCCGAAATGACCCACAAGCGTCGTTTATCGGCTTTGGGACCTGGTGGTCTTACTCGCGAACGCGCCGGTTTTGAGGTTCGCGACGTTCACTATACGCATTACGGACGCCTCTGCCCCATTGAAACCCCTGAAGGGCCTAACATTGGTCTTATCTCATCGCTTTGCGTTTATGCAAAGATCAACGACCTTGGGTTTATTGAAACCCCTTACCGCAAGGTTGAGAATGGCAAAGTTGGCCTGACCAGTAACGATATTGTTTACCTGAGCGCCGAGGAAGAGGAAGCAAAAATTATTGCACAGGCAAATGCTCCCCTTACCGATGACGGTACTTTTGTAAACAACAGGGTGAAAGCTCGCTACGAGGGCGATTTCCCGTTATCCGAAAGTGAATCGGTTGACCTAATGGACGTTGCTCCAAACCAGATTGCGTCAATAGCTGCATCGCTAATTCCGTTCCTTGAGCACGACGACGCTAACCGTGCGCTCATGGGATCGAACATGATGCGACAAGCTGTTCCCCTTCTCCAGCCTGAAACCCCAATTGTTGGTACAGGCTTAGAGGGTCAGGTTGTTAAGGATAGCCGAACTCAGATTGTAGCCGAGGAGAATGGTGTTGTTGAGTATGTTGATGCCGACGAAATAGTTGTTCGTTACGATAAAACCGAAGAGGAACTCTTTGTAAGCTTCGATCCCGAAATTAAACGCTACAAGCTACCTAAGTTCAAAAAAACCAACCAGAACACCTCCATTACGCTTAAGCCCATTGTTACAAAGGGACAACGTATTGTAAAAGGACAAGTTCTGACCGAAGGGTATGCAACCAGAGATGGAGAGTTGGCCTTGGGTAGAAACCTTAAGGTTGCATTCATGCCTTGGAAAGGCTACAACTTTGAGGATGCTATTGTAATCAGTGAGCGTTTACTCCGCGACGATGTGTTTACATCAATTCATGTTGATGAGTACATCCTTGAGGTTCGCGATACCAAGCGAGGCATGGAAGAGCTTACCGCCGATATTCCTAACGTTTCCGAAGAGGCTACAAAGAACCTCGACGAAAACGGTATGATTAGGATTGGCGCTAATGTTGTTCCGGGTGATATCCTTATTGGTAAAATTACTCCTAAAGGCGAATCGGACCCAACCCCTGAAGAGAAACTTTTAAGGGCTATCTTCGGCGATAAGGCTGGTGATGTTAAGGATGCCTCACTAAAGGCTTCACCTTCGCTTTACGGGGTGGTTATTGATAAGATGCTGTTCTCACGTTCCATTAAGGATGGTAAGGAGGCTAAAAAGGCCAAGACTAATGAGAAGGCTCTGCTTGAGAAACTCGACAATGAGTTTAATAAACAGGTTGCTGAACTTAAGAACCGTTTAGTCGATAAGCTTTTCTCACTAGTTAACGGTAAGACCAGCCAGGGTGTTTACGATAATTTCGATCAGGAAATTGTTGCTCGTGGTGTTAAGTTCACCCAGAAAATCCTTTCGGACATTGATTACATGAACGTAAACCCCAACAAGTGGACTACCGATAAGGCTAAGAACGACCTAATTAAAGCAGTAATACAGAATTACATCCTTAAGTGGAAGGAGTACGATGCTGAATTCAAGCGTAAGAAGTTCAACGCAACAATTGGCGATGAACTTCCTGCTGGAATAATGCAGCTGGCCAAGGTTTACATCGCCAAGAAACGTAAAATCACCGTAGGTGATAAAATGGCTGGTCGACACGGTAACAAGGGTATTGTAGCAAAAATTGTTCGCGATGAGGATATGCCATTCCTTGAGGATGGTACCCCTGTGGACATAGTGCTTAACCCCCTTGGTGTGCCATCACGTATGAACCTCGGTCAGATTTACGAAACCGTACTTGGATGGGCAGGTCAAAAGCTGGGCATTAAGTTTAGTACCCCCATTTTTGATGGTGCTACCCTTGAAGATATTACCAAGTACACCGATATGGCTGGGCTACCCCGTTTTGGTAGAACATACCTTTACGATGGCGGAACAGGTGAAAGGTTCGACCAACCTGCCACTGTAGGGGTTATTTACATGCTTAAGCTCGGTCACATGGTTGACGATAAGATGCATGCCCGTTCCATTGGACCTTACTCACTCATTACTCAGCAACCCCTTGGTGGTAAGGCTCAGTTTGGTGGTCAGCGTTTCGGTGAAATGGAGGTGTGGGCACTGGAAGCATTTGGCGCTTCGCACATCCTTCAGGAAATCCTTACCATTAAGTCCGACGATGTAGTAGGTAGAGCTAAAGCATACGAGTCGATAGTTAAAGGAGAACCAATGCCTGAACCGGGCATTCCTGAATCGCTTAACGTATTGCTTCATGAGCTCCGTGGTTTAGGCTTGAGTGTAAATCTGGATTAATCAATATGCCGTGGAAAGGGCAATAGCCCTTTCCGGATTGGCATAACAAACTTATAACACGAATAATATGTCGTTCAGAAGGGAGAATAAGGTTAAAAGCAACTTTTCAAAAATCACCATTAGCTTAGCATCGCCCGAGGAGATTTTGGAGCGTTCAAGCGGTGAGGTGCTTAAACCTGAAACCATTAACTATAGAACATACAAACCCGAACGCGACGGTTTGTTCTGCGAACGCATTTTTGGTCCTGTGAAGGACTACGAGTGCCATTGCGGAAAGTACAAGCGTATCAGGTACAAGGGGATAGTTTGCGACCGATGTGGGGTAGAGGTTACCGAGAAGAAGGTACGCCGTGAACGCATGGGCCATATCAGCCTTGTTGTTCCTGTTGCTCATATCTGGTATTTCCGTTCACAACCCAACAAGATTGGCTACCTGCTTGGACTACCAGCTAAAAAACTCGATGCCATTATATACTACGAGCGTTACGTGGTTGTTAATCCAGGCATTAAGGCTGCCGATGGTATTAATCAGTTTGACTTTTTAACTGAAGAAGAATACCTCGATATCCTCGATACACTTCCAAAGGAAAACCAGTACCTCGACGATAGCGACCCCAACAAGTTCATTGCAGCTATGGGAGCTGAGGCTCTTTACATGCTCCTGCAACGCATTAACCTCGATGAACTTTCGTACGAGTTGCGCCACAAGGCAAGCACTGAGTCGTCGCAGCAGCGCAAGAGCGAAGCTCTTAAAAGGCTGCAGGTAGTTGAAGCATTCCGCGAATCGGCTCATATAAACAAGCCTGAGTGGATGATACTAAAGGTGATTCCTGTAATTCCACCCGAACTACGTCCTTTGGTACCCCTCGACGGCGGTCGTTTTGCCACATCGGACTTAAATGACCTTTACCGTAGGGTAATCATCAGGAATAACCGCCTAAAAAGGCTAATCGAGATAAAGGCCCCTGAGGTGATTTTACGTAACGAAAAACGTATGCTTCAGGAAGCCGTAGATTCGCTATTTGACAACTCGCGCAAATCGAACGCAGTTAAAACCGAGGCTAACCGTCCTCTTAAATCGTTAAGCGATAGCCTTAAGGGTAAGCAGGGACGTTTCCGCCAAAACCTCTTGGGTAAACGTGTCGACTATTCTGCACGTTCGGTTATTGTTGTTGGCCCGGAGCTAAAGATGCACGAGTGCGGATTGCCCAAGGATATGGCTGCAGAGCTTTACAAGCCTTTTGTAATCCGTAAGCTTATTGAGAGAGGTATTGTTAAAACCGTAAAATCGGCCAAAAAGATAGTTGACAGGCGCGATCCAGTTGTATGGGATATCCTTGAGAACGTGATGAAGGGCCATCCCGTTCTACTGAACCGTGCTCCAACCCTTCACAGGCTAGGTATTCAGGCTTTCCAGCCCCGTCTTATTGAGGGTAAGGCCATTCAGCTCCACCCACTGTCATGTACTGCGTTTAACGCCGACTTTGACGGTGACCAAATGGCTGTACACTTACCCCTTGGAAACGAGGCCATTCTGGAGGCCCAGATACTCATGTTGGGTTCCCACAACATTTTGAACCCTGCAAACGGTGCTCCTATCACTGTACCCTCGCAGGACATGGTACTGGGACTATACTACATAACAAAACCCCGTAAGGGTGCCAAGGGCGAGGGAACAATTTTCTACTCACCCGAGGAGGTTATCATTGCTTACAATGAGAAAGCCGTTGACCTACACGCTATTATCAAGGTTAGGTTAAATACTTTGGATGAAAACGGTCAACCTAAGCAGCAAATAATTGAAACTACAGTAGGACGCGTAATATTTAACCAGTACGTTCCTGCTGAGATGGGCTTCATTAATGAGCTACTGACCAAGAAATCGCTTCGCGATATTATTGGTAAGGTTCTTAAGAAGACCAGCGTGTCCAAAACCGCTCAATTCCTCGATGATATCAAGGACTTGGGATACTACATGGCATTCAAGGGAGGTCTATCATTCAACATCGACGATGTTATCATTCCCGATGAGAAAGCCGAATTGGTTGAAGAAGGATACGCACAGGTTGACGAGGTTATGTCCAACTACAACATGGGTCTCATAACCAACAACGAGCGTTACAACCAGATTATCGACATCTGGACACATACCAACGCCAAGTTGACTTTGATGCTAATGAAAAAGCTCTCCGAGGACAAGCAAGGATTCAACTCAATTTACATGATGCTCGACTCCGGTGCTCGTGGTTCCAAGGAGCAGATTCGTCAGCTTTGCGGTATGCGTGGTCTTATGGCTAAACCGCAAAAATCAGGTGCCACTACCAATGAAATTATTGAAAACCCAATTCTTTCGAACTTTAAGGAGGGTCTTTCGGTACTTGAGTACTTCATCTCAACCCACGGTGCCCGTAAGGGTCTTGCCGATACCGCTCTTAAAACAGCCGACGCTGGTTACCTTACCCGTCGTTTAGTTGACGTATCGCAGGATGTAATCATTACCGAGAGTGACTGTGGTACACTTCGTGGGCTTGTGGCTACTGCCATCAAGAAGAACGAGGAAGTGGTTGAAACCCTTTACGAAAGAATTCTTGGTAGAACCACGGTACACGACGTATTCCATCCGCTAACCGGCGAGCTTATTATTGCAGCTGGAGAAGAGATTACCGAGGAAATTGCTCAAATTATTGAGGAGTCGCCCATCGAGCAGGTTGAAATTCGTTCAGTGCTTACCTGTGAATCGCGCAAGGGTGTTTGCGCCAAGTGTTATGGCCGCAACCTGGCAACCGGTCGAATGGTTCAGAAAGGCGAGGCAGTTGGTGTTATTGCAGCTCAGAGTATCGGTGAACCTGGTACTCAGCTTACACTACGAACCTTCCACGTTGGGGGTACTGCCGGTAGCATCATTTCTGACTCAAAGATTGTTGCCCGTTTCGATGGACGTGCCGAGATTGAAGAGCTAAAAACAGTTCAACGTCAGGATGAAAGTGGCAACAACTACCATATAGTTATTGGGCGTTTGGCCGAGATGCGAATTGTGGATTCCAACACTGGAATTACCCTTTCCACAAATAATGTGCCTTACGGTTCAAAGCTATACATCAACAATGGTGATACGGTGAAGAAAGGACAACTCATCTGCGAATGGGATCCATGGAATGCCGTTATCATCTCCGAGGTTTCCGGTAAGGTTGGATTCGACGCTCTCATCAAGGAGGTAACCTACCGCGAGGAAAGCGACGAGCAAACCGGTTACCGTGAGAAAGTGATCATTGAATCGCGCGATAAGAGTAAGAACCCCGCTGTAAAGATCCTTTCCGATAACGAGGAGGTAATTAAGCTTTACAACTTACCTGTTAGCGCTCACCTAACCGTTGAAGATGGTGCAACCATTCAGGCAGGTGATATTCTGGCAAAGATACCACGCGCTGTTGGTAAAGCAGGCGATATTACCGGTGGTCTGCCGCGCGTAGTTGAGCTTTTTGAGGCTCGTAACCCATCGAACCCTGCAATTGTATCGGAAATCGACGGTGAAGTATCGTTTGGTAAGGTTAAGCGTGGTAATCGAGAAATTAAGGTTACCTCTAAGACCGGTGAGGTTAAGAACTACCTCGTGCCCCTTTCCAAGCAAATACTTGTTCAGGAAAACGATTACGTAAAGGCTGGTACACCCCTCTCGGACGGTGCAATTACCCCTACCGATATTCTTGCAATCAAGGGCCCTACCGAAGTGCAGGAGTACATTGTTAACGAGATTCAGGAAGTTTACCGCATGCAGGGTGTAAAGATCAACGATAAGCACTTTGAGGTTATCGTTCGCCAGATGATGCGTAAGGTTGAAATACTTGATCCGGGCGATACACGCTTCCTTGAAGGACAACTTGTTGACAAGTGGGAGTTCATTGAGGAGAATGATAATATCTTCGAAAAGAAGGTTGTTGTTGATGCTGGCGATGCAACCCACCTACGTCCAGGTATGATTATTACAGCCCGTCAACTTCGCGATGAGAACTCAAAGCTGAAACGTAAGGATATGAAGCTGGTTGAAGCTCGCGATGCAGTTCCTGCAACATCCAATCAGGTGCTTCAGGGTATTACCCGCGCTGCGCTGCAAACCAACAGCTTTATGTCGGCAGCATCGTTCCAGGAAACCACAAAGGTGCTTAACGAAGCAGCCATTTACGGCAAGGTTGACACCCTTGAGGGATTGAAAGAGAACGTTATTTGCGGTCACCTCATTCCAGCAGGTACTGGTCTCAGAGAGTTCGATAAGCTTGTTGTTTACTCAAAGGATGAACATCAGCTTATTGAAAAATCAAAGAGTTCAACAGCTACTGTTAAGTAAATCAGATAGATTATAAGAAGGAGCCGGTGAATGCCGGCTCTTTTTTTTGCTCATAATCGTTAATTAGCAAACAAATTCATAACTTAGCCGTGAAAACATTAAAACCGTCCAGTTATGAATGACAAAGTAAATCCAATCAATATTGAACTTAGCGACGAGGTAGCTCAGGGTATCTACAGCAATCTTGCCATTATTACCCATTCATCGTCGGAGTTTATCATTGATTTTGTGCGTATAATGCCCGGAATGCCCAAGGCACAGGTAAAAACCCGTGTTATTCTAACGCCCGACCATGCTAAAAGGCTCTTGTTAGCTTTACAGGATAATATGGCTAAGTTTGAGGCTAATATGGGTACAATAAAGTTACCCGAAGGAAGCGAGGGAATGCCTCCATTTCCCATGAATTTTGGCGGTAAAGGTGGTGAAGCGTAAAATACTTTTTTTGCCATGAACAGAGTTTTTACCATTACAATGGCTTTTGCTCTTGCCTTTGTTTCGTGCAACAAGAGCGATAGTTTAGTTGTTCTATCACCTTCAGGCATGGTGTCTATTACATTTCAGATAAATGGTAAAGGGCAACCCTCTTACAGCTTGCTTTTTGACCAAAAAACAATAGTTAAACCTTCAACGCTGGGTTTTGAGTTTAAGGATATGCCACCTTTATCGGATAATATTAAGGTTGACAGTTTCAAAACCAGATCATTTAGTGAGAAATGGGAAATGCCCTGGGGCGATCAGCGATGGGTTGATAATACCTACAATGAGCTTAAGGTTTTCCTATCGGAGCGAAAATCGCCTTACCGCAATTTTGCTGTTACTTTTAGGGCTTTTAACGATGGTGTAGGATTTCGCTACGAGTTCCCTGAGCAGCCCGGAATGGATAGCGTAATCATACTAGCCGAAAATACTAACTTCAACCTAACCGGTGACCACACTTGCTGGTGGCAGCCCGGCGACTGGGATATTTACGAGCATCTATACAGGACAACCCCATTAAGTAAGATTGATGCTGTAAATAGCCAGAGCAAGAACCCTTTGGCTCAAACCTATATCCCTGAGAATGCGGTAAATACCCCTGTTACCATGAAAACATCCGATGGGGTTTACCTATGCTTTCACGAGGCCGATGTAAATAACTATGCCGGTGCAACCCTAAGGGTCGATACGGTTAACCTATCGCTTCAAACAGCGCTTGTTGGAAACGATTCAGGCGTGAAGGTTAAAACTAAAGTCCCCTTTAACTCGCCCTGGCGAACCATAATAATTACCGATAAACCAGGCGATATTGTAACATCAAAGCTAGTGCTAAACCTTAACGAGCCCAATAGAATTGGCGATGTATCGTGGTTTAAACCCATGAAGTATGTGGGTATATGGTGGGAAATGCACCTTGGCAAGTCGTCGTGGGATATGGCCAGCGGTAAGCATGGAGCCACAACGGCAAACGCAAAGCGCTACATCGATTTTGCTGCGCGTAATGGCATAAAAGGTTTACTGGTTGAGGGTTGGAACACCGGCTGGGAGCATTGGATTGGTTTTGAAGAACGCGAAGGAATTTTCGATTTTGTTACTCCCTATCCTGACTATAATTTAAGAGAGGTTGTGCGCTATGCCAAGAGTAAGGGTATAAGCCTAATCATGCATCACGAGACATCGGCTGCACCCCGTACCTATGAACAGCAACTCGATTCTGCTTATAGATTGATGCAAAGCCTTGGCATACATTCAGTAAAGACTGGATATGTAGGAAAAATTATTCCCAAAGGTGAATACCACCAGGGGCAATGGATGGTTAACCACTATCGCAAGGTGATTGAAACGGCTGCCAGAAACCAAATTGCTGTTGATGCCCATGAGCCCTTTAAAGGTACTGGTGAGTGGCGAACCTATCCCAATGTTATTGCTCGCGAGAACTTTAGGGGACAGGAGTTTAATGCCTGGTCAGTTGATGGCGGAAATCCCCCGGAACACCTTACAATTCTACCCTTTACCGCACAGCTTGCTGGGCCAATGGATTACACTCCGGGCATTTTTAACATCAAGCTAAAACCCTATAAACCCGATAATCAGGTAAATTCAACCTTAGCTTACCAGCTTGCTCTTTACGTGGTGATATACAGCCCTATTCAAATGGCTGCCGATTTGCCTGAAAACTACGAAGGTCACCCTGCCTTCCAGTTTATGCGCGATGTTGGGGTTGACTGGGAGCAAACGGTGATATTGGATGCTGCCATAGGCGATTACATTGCCATTGCCCGCGAGGAGCGTGGTTCAGGACGATGGTTTATTGGAGCAATTACCGATGAGAACCCTCGAGACCTTAGCTTAAAACTTGATTTTCTGAAACCAAACGTTAAATACAAAGCAACTTTGTACCTTGATGGTCCTGATGCTCATTGGGATAAAAATCCTACATCGTATAGAATAGGGACCCGCGAGGTGGATAGCAACACTGTTATTGACCTTAAACTTGCCCCTGGCGGCGGCGCTGCTATTTCGCTTTTCCCATTGTAATAAATAGTTAAGGCTGCCATTTGGCAGCCTTTTTCGCTATCTTTTCAGGTATTTAGCAAATACGTATAAACAAACTGTTGGTGTTAAAACGCCAACAACGTAGCCAACCCAGTGTGAAAGTTTAAAACCCTCAGGAGCAATAATAATGTAGTTGCTAACAACTGCTGTCATAAATAAAGCTGGCAGCAGTGTTATAACGTAGGGTTTCTTTTCCTGTGCTAAATAAACAGTTATTGCCCACAGCACTACTGTGGCAAGCACCTGGTTACTCCAGAACATGTATCGCCAAATTATATCAAACTTTACCTGAGTAAGCGTAAATCCAATAATAAAAAGCGGTAAGCTCACCAAAACTCTATTCGATAGACTTTTCTGCGAGAACTTTAAAAAATCTGCAACAATTAGTCGTGCGCTCCTAAATGCAGTATCGCCAGTAGTTATTGGTGCGGCTACAACTCCCAGAATGGCAAGTATTCCGCCAATAGCGCCAAGTGTAGTATTGGAAATTTCCCTTACAATAATGGTGGCTTCACCATTGTAACCGGCAATGGCTGAGTTTAGCCCCTGCGCTCCCCCATAAAAACTCATTCCTATTGCAGCCCAAATCAGTGCAATAATACCTTCGGTTACCATTGCCCCATAGAATACCTTTCGTCCCTCCTTTTCGTTTTTTAGGCAGCGCGCCATCATGGGGCTTTGGGTGGAGTGGAAGCCGCTTATTGCTCCACAGGAGATTGTTACAAACAGCATTGGGAATAATGGGAACTTATCGGCATTGGCTTTCATGTTGTGCATGTTGTTCCATATTTCAGGAATATCGTAAAGGTAGCCACCAGTAAATATGGCAATGGTGATTCCAACAGCCATTATGATGAGGGCTAGACCAAAAATGGGGTAAAAACGACCAATTATCTTATCGATAGGAAGCAGCGTTGCCAGAATGTAGTATGTGAGAATAATAAACACCCAAACATTTTTGGTAAGATAGTCAGGGGTTAACGATGCCATAAGGGCTGCTGGGCCTGAAATGAATGCTGCACCAACAAGAATCATTAGTATTAGCGTAAATACTCGCATGAATTGTTTTACACTAATGCCGAGGTACTTCCCAATGATTTCAGGAATACTAAGCCCGCCCATGCGTATGGAAATCATTCCCGAGAAATAATCATGAACAGCTCCGGCCAGGATATTACCTAGTACTATCCATAAAAATGCCACTGGTCCGTAGGCTGCCCCAAGAACGGCACCTACAATGGGGCCAAGACCAGCAATATTAAGGAATTGAATAAGGAATGCTTTCCACCAGGGCATGGGAATATAGTCAACGCCATCCTGCATGGTGTAGGCGGGGGTTTGACTTTGGCTGTTTGCCCCAAATACCCTTTCAACAAACCTGCCATATAGGAAATAACCTAATAGTAAGCCCAAAACTGCTAGAATGAATGAGTACATTTTGTTTAAAATTTATTCAACTTCAAAATTATACATTTTGCCTCATCAATTTCTTAATCACATGACCATTTCTTCAGTGTTGATAAAAATAAGTCAGTTGTTAAAAAGATATCTCAATAAACTAAACAATCACTTTAACCATTCACTACATTTGTTGTCGCAAGCAGGCCCCTTTGGGTTAATAGGGAACCCGGTGAAAGTCCGGGGCTATCCCCGTAGCTGTAAGCTCATTAACATGATGCCCATTATTTATGCCACTGTAACATTTATGGTTATGGGAAGGCTATGGGCATTGAGTAAGCCAGAAGACCTACCTGCTTGATGTATTTCTTGTAGCCTTCGGGTGAAAGGCCAGAAGATATCGGTTATTAAACCCTCATCTTCAGTTTTTCTATTCCGGGCTACCATTTGTTAAACTTAAATTTCAATAAAATGAATGGTAGGCATTTCCCCAACGAAATTGAAAAGCGCGATGGTTCAATCGTTCCCTTTGAGCCAAGTAAAATCACATTTGCTATTTATCGAGCCCTTAAAGCAGTAGGAAAAGGCTCTTGGACTTATGCTGAAGAATTAACAGGCGAAGTTCTGCAAGAACTGGCAACGTTGAAGCATCGTCCCAAAGTGGAACAGGTACAGGATATTATTGAAAACCTGCTTATGCGGATACATTTAAATGATGTGGCCAAAGCATACATCCTGTACCGTAAACAACATGAGCACCTGCGTAACGAGAATTTACTTTTGAATAACTCCAAGTTAATTGATGATTACCTTGAATTTACCGATTGGCGCGTTAAGGAAAGCGCAAACTCTTCCTACTCCCTACAAGGTTTAAATCAACACATTGTAACCAAAATCTGCTCCAATTACTGGCTCGATAGAATTTACCCTACTGAAGTAACCCAGGCGTACAGGAATGGCGATATTCACATTCATGACCTTGGTTTCTTAAGTGTTTACTGTGTTGGCTGGGATTTACATGATTTACTCATTTCAGGCTTTCGGGGTGTTTCTGGAAAAGTGGAGAGTAAACCCGCTCGCCATTTACGTACTGCTTTGGGTCAAATTACAAACTTCTTTTATACGCTCCAGGGCGAGGCTGCAGGCGCTCAGGCTTTTGCCAATTTTGACACTTACCTGGCTCCTTTTATTTACTACGATAAACTGTCATATTCCGACGTTAAGCAGGCATTACAGGAGTTTCTTTTTAATTTAAATGTACCTACACGTGTGGGTTTTCAAACGCCTTTCACAAATATCACCCTTGATTTGAAAGTGCCTGATTTCATGAAGAACCAACCAGTAGTATATGCAGGTGAGTACCAAAACAAGCTATACGGAGAGTTTCAACATGAAATGGATATGTTCAACAGGGCATTTACCGAGGTAATGCTTGAGGGCGATGCTGCCGGACGCTTGTTTTCATTTCCCATTCCAACCTATAACGTTACTAATGATTTTGATTGGGAAAATCCCCTTTACGATGGTATTTGGGAGATGACTGCAAAGTACGGCGTACCCTATTTTAGCAATTTTATTAATTCAGACCTTCACCCCGATGATGTAAGGAGCATGTGCTGCAGGTTACGTATCGATAAACGTGAACTCTCGCGCCGCGGTGGTGGGCTTTTTGCTTCAAACCCATTAACTGGAAGCGTTGGGGTGGTTACAATTAACCTTCCTCGAATAGGTTACCTTGCAAAAAACGAAGATGAATTCATGGCAATGCTCTCACATCTGATCGATATTGCTGTAACAAGTCTCGAAGTAAAGAGGAAAGTGATTGAGAATCTAACAGAAAAAGGGTTATATCCATACTCCAAGTTCTACTTACGTGATATTAAAAAAAGGTTTGGAAAGTACTGGGCAAATCATTTTTCCACTATTGGCATAGTTGGGATGAATGAGTGCTGCTTGAATTTTTTGGATACCGATATTACACAACCCAAGGCTTACGAGTTTAGCTTAAAGGTGATGGATTATATTCGCCAAAAGCTTTCAGTTGTTCAGGAACAAACTGGAAATATCTATAACCTGGAGGCCACCCCTGCTGAAAGTACTTCATATAGGTTAGCACGGATCGACCGTGAACTATTCCCCGATATTAAAGTTGCAAATAACGATAAAATCCTTAAAGGTGCTAAACCATACTATACAAACTCAACACAGCTACCAGTTTCAAAAACAAGTGATTTGTTTCAAGCCCTGAAACACCAGGAAAGGCTTCAGGAAAAATACACCGGGGGTACTGTGTTTCATATCTTCCTTGGTGAGAAACAACCGGATCCAAAGCAGGTCAAAATGATGATAAAAAAAGTCATGAGCTCATTTAGGTTGCCCTACATTACTATTTCACCCACTTTTAGTATTTGCCCGTCGCATGGGTACCTTTTTGGGGAGCATGAAACGTGTCCTAAATGTATGGAGGTTGGGAAAACCAGCCATTGTGAAGTTTTTTCAAGGATTGTTGGTTACATTCGTCCTGTTGACCAATGGAACGATGGTAAACAATCGGAATTTGACGATAGAAAACTTTTTGATCATGCTTTTAATTGTTGATTGGTAGAAATGCAATTTGCCACAATTCAACATCAAAGTTTAATTGACTATCCTGGTAAAATCTCATGTGTTTTATTTACCGCCGGGTGTAATTTCCGTTGCTGGTATTGCCACAATTTTTGGCTAGTTCTACCCCATAAAACCAGAAAAATGGTTGATGAAGCAAACGCTTTATGTTTTCTGGAAGAACGAATAGGGTGGCTCGATGGAGTGGTAGTATCGGGTGGGGAGCCAACCATCCATCAAGATTTACCTGATTTTTTATTGAAGGTAAAAGCCCTTGGATACTCAGTCAAGTTAGATACCAATGGCTCAAATCCTGTGATGGTTGAGCATTTATTGAAAAATTCTTTGGTCGACTATATTGCACTTGATGTTAAAGCTATACCTGAACCCGGTTTTTATAGCAAAATAATTGGAATGCCTGATACAGAAATGGTTAAAAATGTAAATGAAACTATAAGCATTATTCTGAAGTCAGGCATTAATTATCAGTTCCGGATAACTTGGCTTCCTGATTATCACTCTAAGAAAGATATTGATATAATAAGAAATAGATTTCTTAGAGGTTCGGAGTTAGTAATAAATACTTTAAGAACTCAAAATGGGATACTTGCTAACTATATCTAAATTAATTGTTTATGTTAACTTTTTTTGAGGGATTACTTAATAGTTCTAGCATTATTGGCAGCTTAATAACCTTATCTGCTGCCGCTGCTTTGGGGATTTTAATTGGTAAAGTTGAGGTTAAAGGCGTAAAGCTTGGTAGTTCAGGTGCTCTTTTTGCAGGTTTGGTTGTTGCAAACCTTGGCATGGGTATGAACCATGAGATGTTGCATTTTGTAAAGGAGTTTGGGCTTATTCTATTTGTTTATGCCCTTGGAATAGATATTGGCCCCCGTTTTATTTCCACATTTCGGAGTAGCGGTTTAAAACTAAATATTTTGGCAACAAGCATAGTTTTTTTAGGTTTTTCTATTGCTTTAGTAGTAAAATATTTTGGTGGTGTATCTCCACAGCAGTCGGTTGGATTAATGAGTGGTGCTGTAACAAACACACCAGGACTTGGAGCAGCCCAACAAGTACTTAATGAGTTGGGCATTGCTTATGGTTCAAACGAAGCTGGTATGGCTTACGCTCTTACTTATCCCTTTGGGGTTATTGGGTTAATTCTTGGAATTACCCTATTACGCTTTCTTTATAAGGTCAACTTAAGTGTGGAAAGCGAAAAGTATGCTGCTAAGCACAAGATCAGCAATAAACGAATAATGAGCATTAAGGTTGAAGTTGCCAATGAAAACATTGCGGGCAAAACTATCGGGTTTATTAAACAGAAACTACACGGGGAAATGGTTATTTCACGTCTTGGACGGAACGCTGATATGATGATTGCATCCGATAGGCTGGTTATTGAAAAGGGTGATATTATTTATGGTGCAGCACCTGAAACTTTTTTCGATGATATTGAACTCAAAGTTGGAAAAGTATCGCTACAAGAAAAGAGAAGTCTCCCCGGAAACCTTGCTATGTTTCACGTACTATTCACTAACCGGAAATTAGCTGGTAAAACAATTGAGCAGATTGGAATATACCGCCGTTATGAGGCAAACATCACCCGCATTTTTCGCTCAGGTATTGAAATTCTACCAACACCTGATACTGTGGTTGAAATGGGCGATTTGTTAAGAATTGTTGGTAAGCGCGATTTGCTTGAAGAGATTCGTAGTGAACTTGGGAATTCAGTCCGTGAGCTTACTACACCAAATACATTCCCTATCTTTTTAGGCATTTTGTTAGGTGTTTTAGTGGGTAGCATACCCATATTTATACCTGGCCTACCTTCGCCTGCTAAACTAGGTCTTGCAGGTGGGCCTTTGCTTATAGCAATCTTTTTTGGGTATAAGGGACGTATCTGGAGGCTACATACCTACATAAGCCCAGGAGCAAACGCTTTTCTCCGAGAATTTGGCATTATACTTTTCCTTGCTTGCGTGGGAATTGGATCTGGCGCAGGCTTTGTTGATGCTTTTATGGCAGGGGGATTAAGGATTATGGGTTATGGAGTGTTAATCACTATTATCCCAGTATTACTTGTTGGGAGTATTGCAAGGATGATAGGAATTAATTTTTTGGAAATAATGGGAGCCCTTGCCGGTTCTATGACCGATCCTCCAGCATTGGAGTTTGCTAACGGAATGTACCCTTCCAATGCACAATCAGCAGCTTATGCTACTGTTTACCCCCTTACTATGATTTTGCGAATTGTGCTGGCGCAGGTTTTAATCTTCCTATAACAAAAAAGCAGCCATTCACGGCTGCTTTTTCTCATTTATCACAGTTTACTTTAAACCCCTATTCTTAAGAAGAGGTTCAATGCTAGGCTCTTTACCACGGAAATCCTTATACAGCTCCATGGCATCCTTTGAACCACCCTTTTCAAGAACGCAAGTGCGGAACTTGCCAGCAATTTCTTTGTTGAAAATATCGCCGCTTTCAACAAATGCTTCAAAAGCATCGCTATCGAGTACCTCAGCCCAAATGTATGAGTAGTAACCGCTTGAGTAACCCATAACATCGCTAAATATATGTGCAAAGTATGTGCTGCGGTAACGGGGCCATATCTCTGGTATCAGCCCGATCTTGTCCATAGAGGCTTTTTCAAAGGCTACTACATCTTCAATCTTTGCCTTATCAGCCGTTAGGGTGTGGTAATCCATGTCGAGGATCGATGCTGCTAAATACTCGGTTGTGGCAAAACCCTGGTTAAAATGTCCGCTAGCTTCAATCTTATTGATTAGCTCATCGGGCATGGGCTCTCCGGTTTGGTAGTGGCGTGCATACTCTTTCAGGTATTGTTTATGGCCAGCCCAATGTTCCATGATCTGGCTAGGTAACTCAACAAAATCGCGGGGCACGTTGCGTAGGCCAGGGTACTGCACCTTACTAAAAAGCGCATGTAATGCATGCCCAAACTCATGGTAGAAGGTTTCAGCTTCGTCATAGCTGAGGAGTGCTGGTGTGTTTCCTGTTGGTTTGCTAAAGTTACATACTATCGATACTACCGGTGAAATAAACTTACCATCGGGCATTATACGTTGGCTGCGGTACTCGGTACACCAAGCTCCAACCGATTTGCTTTCACGGGGGAAGAAGTCGAGGTATAGTATGCCAACATGCTTACCATCGGCTTCCTGAACCTCGTAAACCTCGCATTCAGGGTGATATACTGGTAGGTCGGTACGCTTTACATACTTCAAGCCGTAAAGTTTTTCAGTGAGGTTGAAAATCCCTGAACGAACAGCATCGAGCGATAGGTATGGGCGGAGCATTTCTTCGTCCAAATCATATTTTGCCTTACGCACCTTTTCGGCATAGTACCACCAATCGGCAGGACCAATTTTAAATTTTGCACCTTCGGCTTTGGCTAGTTTCTGCATATCGTCACGCTCAGCTTTAGCTCTTTTAAGTGCTGGTTCCCAGAGTTTGTTCAAGAGGTTATAAACATTTTCAGGTACTTTGGCCATGTTAACATCTAAAACGTAGTGAGCATGGGTAGGGTAACCTAAAAGTTCTGCTTTTTTCTGGCGTAACTCCACTATTTGCTTTATTATATTCTTATTATCGTGAGCATTGTTGTTGTTACCACGCATGTAATAGCCATAGTACAGCTTATCCCTTAACTCTTTGCTCTGTGCATAGGTTAGGAAAGGTATCATGCTGGGTTTGTAAATGGTATAAACCCATTTGCCTTCCATTCCCCTCGATTTGGCTTCCTCTGCACCCATCGCTTTTACCGATTCGGGTAATCCAGCCAAATCCTCTTCCTTATCAATCACAATAAAGTAATCATTGTTTTCTGCTAAAAGGTTCTCATTGAACTGAAGGGCAAGCAGTGAGAGCTTCTGGTTAATATCACGGAGTTCGGCTTGCTTAGCTGAATCAAGGTTTGCACCACCTCGAACAAACGATTTGTAAGTTTTTTCAATCAGCAACTTTTGTTCAGGGGTGTAATTGTTTTGGGCCATGTTCTCGTAAACGACTTTAACCCTTTCAAATAGCTTGGGATTCATGCTGATATCATCCCGATGTTTCGAAAGCATGGGCGATACCTTTTTAAGAACCTCCTGTAGTTCATCGCTGGTATTGGCAGAGTTGATATTTTCCATGGTTAAAACCACTCGTTCAAGCAGTTCTCCGCTGTAATCAAGCGGTATGATGGTATTTTCAAAGGTAGGAGCTTCAGCGTTAGCTGTTATTGCATCAATTTCGCTCAGCTGCTGCTTAATGCCCTCAGCAATAGCAGGCTCATAGTGTTCTACTTTAATTTTATCGAATGGCGGAACACCAAAGGGGGTTTTGTACTCGTCAAGGAAAGGATTCTCTGGACCTTTCTTTCCGGTGCATGCCATTATTGTTCCCATTAAACCAATGGTTAGAATTAGTAAACCTTTTCTTTTCATCGTTAAAAAGTTTAAGTATTGATAGTCAGATTTTTAGGTTTGATTTTAATTTCCCGAAAGTTAGCAATAATGATTATATTTTTATCAACCCAGGTAATGTTTCGATTTAATATCACCCATAAAGTTTACTTTGTCTCTAATTTTTTAATTTTTGGGTTGATGATAGTTGATACTATTTTTATGAATTGGTTTAGAATATTATTTTACTTTTGCACTCTGTGAATAGATGTTTAACAGGTAAAAATGATGTATTATGGGAGCATTTCATGCCTACGACATTAGAGGCATATACAACAAGGATTTTAATAAAGACGATGCCTATAAGGTTGGATTCTTTTTGGTTGACCTGCTAAAAACTAACCGTGTACTGGTTGGTCGCGATGCACGCGAATCGTCCGATGAAATATTCGAGTACCTCACCCGTGGTATCACCGATGCAGGAGCCGATGTATACGATCTTGGCTTGGCAACAACACCTATGGTTTACTATGCCACTGCAAAGGGTAATTTTAATGCATCGGTGCAGATTACTGCCTCGCACAATCCCCGCGAGTATAATGGAATGAAGGTTTCCCGGGAGAATGCTGAACCTGTTGGATACGATACCGGCCTTAAGGTAATTGAGGAAAAGATTAAAAACGGTGAGCCTATTGTTCCTGCTTCAAGCAAAGGGAAGGTTATTGAGCATAACATTAGAGCAGAGTATATCCAATTCCTAAACGGCTTTAAACGCGATTATTCCAACCTCAAAATCGGGATTGATTGCTCCAATGGAATGGCTGCACTTATCATTAAGGATATTCTTGGCACAAGCCCAATTTACCTGTACGATGAGCTCGATGGCACTTTCCCTAATCACGAGGCCAACCCCCTAATCCCAGAGAATGTGGTTGACCTGCAGAATTTGGTTAAGGCTAATGGTTGCGATGTGGGTATCATTTTCGACGGCGATGCCGACCGTGTTATGTTTGTTGACGAGAATGGTCGCTTTATTTCTCCCGACCTCATGATAGGCGTATTAGGGCACTACTTTCTGGAGGAGAAAGGACTAAAGGGTAATGTTTTACAGGATATACGCACCTCCAAGGCTGTGGGCGAGTATTTATCACCAATAGGTGCAACAATGCATACCTGGAGGGTAGGACGTGCTTTTGCCGCTAAAAAGCTACGCGAGATTGATGGAATTTATGGTGGCGAGCTTGCAGGGCACTACTATTTCCGCGATTTCTTCTATTCCGATTCCGGCATGCTGGCTTGCATACTCATACTAAACGTTGTGAGCAAGATGAAAGCTATGGGGATATCGCTATCGCAGCTCATATCACGAATCGAAACCTATGCAAATTCCGGCGAAATCAATTTTAAGCTTGAGCGCAAGCGCGAAGCAATGGATGCTGTTCGCGAGTATTTTACCTCTGTGGAGCAACCTACTGCTTCGTTCGATTTTGATGGTTACCGTGTGGAGTTCCCCGATTGGTGGTTTAACATTCGTCCTTCAAATACTGAACCCTATCTACGGTTTATAGCTGAAGCTAAAACCCACAAAATGCTTGAGGAAAAGGTTGCTAAGGTGCGCGAAATTATTGCCAAATTCAGCTAATACATTTATATAAATATGAATCGGCTGGAAATAAAAGGTAAACATGGAATTTACCTGGTAAATCTGGCCGATTCTGCATCTGTTTTAAAGCCAAGCGGCGAAATTTGCTCTACCTATATTGGCTCCGAAAAACAATCGGGTAGGAGAGTTGTTGTAAAACGGTATCACCCTTGGGTTAACTCCGCTTCCGCTTACTTTTGGCGCATTGAGCGCGAGGCTCAAGCAACCTCTGCATGCTCGGGCTTATCCTCCGAGTTGATACTATTGGAGGGCATTTACTACTTGATTACCGATTACATAGAAGGTGTTAGTTTTAAGGAACTTACCCGCTGGCGATACCATCGTAAGTTAAATTACTACCATCTCTTACATCTTGCTTTCAAAGCATTAGGTGCATTGCAAGAGATCCATGATTCGGGTTTTATTCATTGCGATATTAAACCATCGAATATCATTGTAACTGATCCCAAAAATATTGCAAACTCCGATGTTAGAATAATCGATTATGGTTTAGCACGCAAACCTGCTGAGCCATTACATAGCAATGAAAAAGCTCTTGCTTTTGGTTTAATATATTCCGCTCCTGAGCAGGTGCTCAATTTTTGGGATTTAATCGACGTTCAAACCGATATTTACTCAATGGGAGTTACGCTTTGGACACTATTTTCGCGTAGCGAGCCTTGGGTGGCGAGTAACCCTCTAAAAACTATTCATGTTCAGTTAACCCAACCCTTACCAAGGAACCGAAGGGTTGCTGATGATTTAATGAGCATATTGTTAAAATCAACATCAAAGGCTCAATTACCCAAGCCACCGCACTATTACACCCGCACCCAGTTAAGAACCTTATTGCAACAGGCCAAAAGTATTAGGTATGCTAGTGCTTTAGAGATGTTAAATCATATTGAACAACTGGGAAAGAGTTAGCCAAAATGTTAAAAAAGTTTTGCTGCTGTATTGTAATTTAAAAAAATCAGTATCTTTGCACCGCAAAACAATGGCGGGGTGTGGCGCAGTTGGCTAGCGCACTTGCATGGGGTGCAAGTGGTCGTCCGTTCGAGTCGGATCACCCCGACCAAGAAGAAAAAGGAGGCAGTCATGCCTCCTTTTTTCATTTCCTGCAGTTGGCTAGCGCATCCCGACGTGGGTCGGGATGGTCGTGGAGTTCGAGTCGGATCACCCCGACCAAGAAGAAAAAGGAGGCAGTCATGCCTCCTTTTTCTTTTCCATGCAGTCTTTTTACACATCGTTTAGGGTGAACCATAATGGATGTTTGCCAAATATCTTCCCTCGCTATTTTCAGGACGGGTCAAATTTCAGCCATCAACTATCAACTATCAACGAACAACGAAATTGTTCGAGTCGGATCACCCCGACCAAGAAGAAAAAGGAGGTAGTCTAGCCTCCTTTTTCTTTTATGAGTTTTTCTCCCTCATTCATTTCAGCCAAATCAAGCATTGCAGCTCCCTTAAGCGTTGTCTTTTCCCTCTCTCTTCAACCAACAACCATCAACAATCAACCATCAACCATCAACTATCAACGAACAACCAACAACGAACAACTAATATTTTTGGATTTGGATATTTTTGAAAAAGAAATACATTTGTATAACCAGATAGGCGTATTGTTCAACTAGAGTTATGTCGATTTTGAAATCAAAATCGTTTTATACTATTTTATTATTGAGATTGATAAACGCATAAGCATAAAATACTGAATTTTTTATTTGTTAAAATTAATTGCTTGTAAAACAAAAATTTAGATCTATGAAGAAGTTATTCATTTCTGTAATCCTATGTGCTTTCGCATTTTCTAGCGTAAAGGCTCAAAACATAACTGGAATGTATGCTAACCTGGGGAATGGTTACATGTTTAACTCCAGCCAGCCCGATTTTTATAAAAACTCCATTGGAAAGTCCTTTAGCTTTGGCCTTTTTAATAGGTTTTCCATAAAAGGTGCTCAAAGTAGGCTTAACTACGATTTCTCACTCTGCAATTTTCACTACCAAAACGATACCGTAAGTGCCGTTGCCCTTCAAAACTTGCTTGGGGTTGATTTTTTGATTAATCCCTTTAGTAAGGGTATCAATGATCAGGTAAACCTATTTATTGGCGTAGGAATTTATGGTCTTTTTCAGACTCGTTCCTTTGAGCCGGAATCGGGTATTGAGACTATAAACGATGGTTACGCAGGATATGCGGGTCTGGGTTTTAAGGTTAACTATGTTATCCCAATTCAAGACACTGAAAAGTCTGAATCGGCCTTTACCCTTGGTTTTGCCTTTCGGCCTAAAACCCTTTTGCTAAGTAAGGATGATATACCCACCTTTTCAACGGCATCGTTTACTTTAGGTTTTGAGTTTGGCAGAAAACGATAGAATGGATTAACAAGGTGTATCACTGGTTTTCACCTCTGTTTTTTGTATCTAAGTATAATTATAGCTGATAGGCAGCTTGTCAGCTTTTTTGTTACGCATATTTCAATATCGTTTAGTTAAGGTAATTTGTCATCCTGAGCGTAGCGAAGGATCTTTAATCGACCCCATGGGATGTTTCGCTTGCGCTCAACATGACATCCTTCTCATGAAACGAGCAACAGCAAGTATCACAGAGTTACACAATGTAACACGGTGTTACACAGAGCGTGTGACGTGATATTCAAGATCAACGATTCACGAATATCGAACAACGCTTCCCGCCCCGTAGGGGCGTAATATTTGTAAAACATGAGTATTCTTAAATGTGTAGCGATGCACGCAATGTATTTTCCAAAGAGCAAAGGTGAAGCTTTGCATCGCAACAGAAAAGCACTGCAAAATGCGATTCCCAAAAAAACAACAAGGGTTAAAGGTAAAGAGATGCTTCGGCTAGCTCAGCATGACAAAGGAGCAGAAGGGAAGGTAGGGTTTTTGTCACCCCAAGCAAAGTCGAGGGTTCTCTTCAAAGGATTGAAGAAAAATGAGTAATGAGATGCTTCGGCAAAGTCTATCCCTATAAATCGGGACTCAGCACGACAGCGTAATGTTACGCTTGAACCCAACATGACAAATAACCATTACTAAACGACATTGATATATATTTTTAAAATCCTTTATACTCTAAAGTTCATAGCCAAAAAATAATAACTATCTTTATTCATCAAAAAATATTGTTTAAAATCAATTTAAATAATTGTTTAGGCATTGCAAATTATTAGTATTTTTGCATCAAATTGAAATATCTAAATTAATAAATATATATAGCTATGGCGATATTTAAATCACTAAGCACCGATGATGCTAAGGAATCAGCAGGCAAGGAACTGCCTGTTGAGAAAGTGCGGGTTCTGATTCTTGGTTCAGGGCCTGCAGGCTATACTGCTGCAATATATGCAGCAAGAGCCAACCTCAAGCCTGTTCTATACGAGGGTATCCAGCCCGGCGGACAGCTAACTACCACAACGGAAATTGAGAATTTTCCCGGTTACCCCGAGGGTATTACTGGTACCGAAATGATGGAAGACCTCAAAAAACAGGCAATGCGTTTTGGTACCGATGTGAGGTTTGGTATAGCAACTTCCACCGATCTATCCAAGCAACCCTACAGGGTTGTTATAGATGATGAGAAGGTAATTGAAACCGATGCTCTAATCATTGCAACAGGAGCAACAGCAAAGTACCTTGGTCTTGAATCGGAAGAAAAGTTCAAGGGCATGGGGGTTTCGGCTTGTGCCACATGCGATGGGTTCTTTTACCGTGGAAAGGACGTTGCTGTAGTTGGGGGTGGCGATACGGCCTGTGAAGAGGCTACCTACCTGGCTGGACTGTGCAACAAGGTTTACATGATTGTCCGTAAACCCTTCCTAAGAGCATCAAAGGCAATGCAGGATAGGGTTTTCAACACACCCAACATCACCGTTATGTTTGAGCACGTAACAAAAGAGATTGTGGGTGACCAAAGTGGGGTAAACGGAGTAATACTTACCAACACAAAGACCGGCGAGGATGTTAAAATTGATATTTCCGGATTTTTCTTGGCCATTGGCCATCACCCTAACTCCGATATCTTCAAACCCTGGATTGAAACCGATGAGGTGGGATATATAAAAACTATACCTGGAAGTACCAAAACAAATCTTCCTGGTGTATTCGCCTGCGGCGATGTTCAGGATCCGCATTACCGTCAAGCAATTACTGCTGCCGGTTCGGGTTGCATGGCTGCCATTGATGCTGAACGGTATCTTGGGGAGCGAAACTTTTAATGCCTCTATGATTTCAATAAAACAAAAACCCCGTTTTAAACGGGGTTTTATTTTAAATTACTGTAATTACTATTATATCTGAGCAATCTTTTCCTTATCGTACTTTCCTGCCAGCAGTTTTTCCCTTACGGCTGCGAAGGCGTTTATAGTTTCCTTAACATCGTCCAGGGTATGAACGGCAGTAGGTATAAGTCGGAGCAGGATTTGTCCTTTTGGAATCACAGGGTAAACCACCATGGAGCAGAAAATGCCATAGTTTTCACGCAAATCGAAAACCATGTTTGCTGCTTCGGGTATTCCACCCTTCATGTAAACGGGGGTTACTGGCGATTCAGTTTTACCTATATCAAATCCCATTTCCTTTAATCCCGTTTGAAGCGCATTGACAACCTTCCAAAGGTTTTCCTTGAGCTCTGGTTGGGTTTGTAGCAGTTCCAAACGCTTAAGTGCACCAAATACCATAGGCATGGGTAACGACTTGGCAAAGATTTGCGAACGCATGTTGTAGGCTAGGTAGCGTATAACTTTTTCGTTCGATGCTACAAAACCGCCAATGCCTGCCATGCTCTTGGCAAAAGTTGCAAAGTAAAGGTCAATTTCGTTCTGTACGCCAAAGTGTTCAGGAGTACCGGCACCGGTTTTACCCATGGTTCCAAAGCCATGCGCATCGTCAACCAGAATGCGGAAGTTAAACTCCTTCTTCATGTCAACAATAGCCTTAAGGTTACCTAGGTCGCCGGCCATGCCAAATACGCCCTCAGTAATCAGGAGAATTCCGCCACCGGTTTTCTCAGCGGTTTTGGTTGCATGCTGCAACATTTTGCGGCAGCTATCCATGTCGTTATGTTGGAATACAAACCGTTTACCTGGGAAAAGGCGAAGTCCATCAATAATACAAGCATGCGACTCGGAATCGTATACAACCACATCGTTACGGTTAAGCATGGTATCAATAATGGAAACCATACCCTGGTAGCCGTAGTTTAGCAGGTAAGCTGATTCCTTGCCTACAAACTTTGCAAGTTTTTGCTCAAGTTCCTCGTGCTTGGTGGTTTGACCGCTCATCATGCGGGCTCCCATCGGGTACGCCATGCCATACTTTGCGGCAGCTTCAGCATCGGCTTTGCGAACTTCAGGATGGTTGGCTAAACCCAAGTAGTTGTTTAAGCTCCATGTTAAAACCTCTTTCCCGCGGAAAATCATGCGGGGTTTAATTTCGCCCTCAAGTTTTGGAAATGAAAAATAGCCATGGCTATACTGCTGCCATTGGCCTATTGGGCCCATGTTGTTAATCTTATCAAAAATATCCACGGTTATAAAAAATTTTGGTTAGTAATTCGTTACCTCAAATTCTCAGCAAATCTATACTAAATTTGCTATCAATGCGTTTGTTGGTAATAAAATTTATTCACATAATTTGCTAATCATCTGTAATACTGTGTATTAACAAATTTTATGATCGAATGGCATCAATTTTTTGGTCATGTAATTCCAAAAACATTAATTTTCACAAAGATTTTGAATAAATTTGCCTGCTTAAAACAAAGCATTAAATAATAATTGGTTTGGTTATGAAAATTCAGGGCCTTTTTAAGTTTGAAAGAATTGTATTGCTTTCCTTTATTATTGTTCTTTTATCGTCGTGTAGTGGATTTGAGAAGGTTCTTAAGAGTAAGGACTATGAGTATAAATACAAGATGGCCTTGGAGTACTACAAAAAGAAAGATCATTACCGTTATGTAACCCTACTTGAGCAGCTTCAAAGCGTGTATAAGGGTACATTCCGGGCCGACACCATTGATTTTTATTTGGCTCAAGGTTACTACCACCAGGGCGACTACCTGCTTGCAGGTCATCAGTTCGATATGTTTCGTAAAAACTATCAGCGCAGCGTTTTTACCGAGGAGGCTGAATTCATGTATGCCTACTGTTTCTACATGTCGTCGCCAAGGCCTGAACTGGATCAATCCAATACCCTTGCGGCCATTGAGGCTTTTACTGAATTTATCAATCGTTACCCCAATACCTCCCATAAGGCCGAGGTGAATAAGATAATGGTTGAATTGCGCGATAAGCTGGTTGAAAAATCGTACCTTAGTGCAATGCTTTACTACAAGATTGGCGATTACAAGGCAGCTATTGTAGCAATTCGAAATAGCATAAGGGACTACCCTGAAAGTAAGCACCGCGAGGAGCTAATGTTTCATCTACTTAAAGCATCGTACCTTTTAGCCGATAATAGTATTGAGAGCAAGCGAAGGGAACGTTTTCAGAATGCGCTTGATGAGTACTACTCCTTTATCAGTGAATACCCTAGCTCAAAGTACTCGAGCGAGGCAAAAAAAATGTACGATGCTACTATGAAAGTGTTGCAAAATTTAAACTAAGTATAAATATCGCTATGGACATCAAGAAAATCAATGCACCAGTTAACACAGTAACCCGCGATTTGGATAAGTTGGATAGGGAAACAGGCAATATCTACCAATCGGTTCGGATAATTGCCAAACGTGCCAATAAGATTAGCATTGATATGAAGCAGGAGCTTAACCGTAAGCTCGAGGAATTTGCTTACTATACCGATAACCTTGAAGAGGTTTTTGAAAACCGTGAGCAAATTGAGATTTCAAAGTTCTATGAGCGTCTTCCCAAACCTACACTCATAGCAGCACAAGAGTTTCTGGATGGAAAGCTGCACTATGAGTTTAAGGAAGATCAAACTTCCGAGAGTGAGGCTTAAAGGAAAACATATTCTAATCGGTGTTACCGGAAGCATTGCAGCCTATAAGGCTGCAACGCTTATTCGTTTGCTTGTAAAGGAGGGTGCCGAGGTTAAAGTGTTAATGACACCCCTGGCCAAGGAGTTTATTACTCCTCTTACGTTGGCAACCCTCTCTAAAAATCCTATTCTGGTTGATTTTTTCAATCCTGAAAATGGCGATTGGAATAGTCATGTGGATTTAGGCCTTTGGTCCGATTTATATATCATTGCGCCAGCTTCGGCCAATACCATAGCTAAAATGGCTACCGGAGTAGCCGATAATCTGTTGCTTACAACTTATCTTTCGGCCCGTTGCCCGGTTATGGTAGCTCCCGCAATGGATTTGGATATGTATAGGCACCCAGCAACTCAACAGAATATCTCAACGCTTCAGTCTCGAGGGAATATTATTATTGAAGCGGCAACAGGAGAGCTTGCTAGCGGCCTGAGTGGGAAAGGCAGAATGGAAGAACCCGAGAATATTCTTAAGCAGGTTGTAAGTTTTTTTTTAACCAGTCAGCGCCTTAGTGGAGTTCGGGTATTAGTAACTTCAGGGCCAACCTACGAGCATATTGATCCCGTTCGGTTTATTGGTAACCACTCCAGTGGCAAGATGGGTAATGCCATTGCCCTTGAGTTGGCTCGCCAGGGTGCTATTGTTGATTTTGTAAGCGGACCTGTTTCGCAATACCCCAACCACCCCAATATCAACATACACAGGGTAACTAGTGCAGCAGAAATGTACAAGGCAGCTACCACCCTTTTTGGCGAGGCTAAGGTTGCCATTCTTGCTGCTGCCGTAGCCGATTTCACATTTGAAAATGTTGCCAATCAAAAAATTAAGCGCGAAGCCGATGACCTTGTTCTTAGGCTTAAACCCACCAACGATATTGCTGCTCACCTTGGTAAAGCAAAGAAGAGCTATCAACTCCTGGTTGGTTTTGCACTGGAAACTGCTAACGAGATTGAGAATGCAAAGGCAAAGCTGGAACGGAAAAATCTTGATATGATTGTTCTAAACTCCATGAACGACCCTGGTGCAGGTTTTGGAACCGATACCAATAAGGTAACCTTTATCATGCGCAGTGGTCAGGTAGTTCCCTTTGAAACAAAGCCCAAGGATATGGTTGCAATCGATATTGTTAATGCAGTATACGAAATGTTGAATAAAGGCTGATTTGCATGAATAGGTTTGTTGGCTTACTTTTAGTATTAGTACCATTTGTGGCAAACTCGCAGGAACTGCGATGCAATGTCTCCGTAAACTCTCAAAGGATTCAGGGTACCAACAGGCTGCTATTCCAGAACATGCAAACTGCCATTTACGAGTTCATGAACAACACTCCGTGGACCAACCATGTTTACGGATTTGATGAGCGTATTGAGTGTAGCATCATGCTCAACATAACCGAGCAGTTAGGCTCCGATGAGTTTAAGGGAACCATTCAGGTACAATCACGTCGACCGGTATTTAATACATCGTACAACACTACGATGCTCAATTTTCAGGATAATAACCTTCACTTTCGGTATCGCGAGTACGAGAAGCTAGAGTTTTCAGAATCATCACACCTCAGCAACTTAACTTCCATCCTTGCGTTTTACGCATATATCATTATAGGACTGGACTACGATTCATTTTCAAAACTAGGAGGAACAGAGTACTTTCAGAAAGCCGAACGCATTGTAAATAATGCTCAAAATGCTGTTGAACGAGGTTGGAAAGCCTATGAGGGAAACAGAAAGAATAGGTACTGGATGATTGAGAATCTCCTAAACCCAAAGTATCAACCCTTGCGCGAAGCCCTTTATCGCTACCACCGCCTGGGATTAGATGTAATGAGCGAAAAGGCAGCTGAGGGAAGAGCTGAGATTGCCGAATCGCTTGCTTTGCTTCAGCGAGTTTACCGCGAGAAACCCGATCCCTATCTTTTCGCCCTGCAGCTGTTTTTTGATGCTAAAAACGAGGAGCTTGTCAATATTTTTTCAGAATCGTACCCAACCGAAAAAGCTCGTGTGGTAAATATCCTTACAGAAATTGACAACCCCAACGCTGCAAAGTATAAGCGTATAATAGAACAGAATACACAGTAACACCGCTAATAGCATGATTCGTAAACTCTACATACAGAACTATGCTATAATTGATGAGCTTGAAATTGAGTTCAAGCAAGGGTTAAATATTATTACCGGTGAAACCGGTGCCGGTAAATCGATATTGTTAGGTGCACTTTCCTTGATTCAGGGCCAGCGAGCCGATACATCGGTACTCAAACATAACGATAGGTCGTGCATTGTTGAGGTTGAGTTTGACATTTCAGACTATAACCTAAATGAATTTTTTGAGGCAAACGATATTGATTATGATGATATTACCACCATTCGTCGCCAGATAAGTGAGAATGGTAAATCACGTGCATTTATCAACGAGATTCCGGTTAATCTTAACCAGCTCAAGGAACTTACCGAAAAGCTCATCGATATCCACTCCCAGCATCAGAACCTTTTACTGGGTAACACACGTTTTCAGCTCGATGTACTTGATGCCTTTGCTGTATCAAGGGATTTACTTACCGATTACCGTCAGCTGTACGATGAGTTTCGAAAGCTTAAAACTGAGCTCGATAGGTTAGAGGCTAACGCTGAAAATGCAAAGCGCGATTTCGATTACCTATCCCATCAGCTCAATGAGCTAAATGCTGCTAACCTGCGTAGCGGCGAACTCGATGAGCTGGAAGCACTTCAGAAACAGCTTACGCATGCATCGGAAATTAAAACAGCTCTTGAGTTCTCCTATGGAACCCTTAATGCCGACGAACTTGCAGTATTGTCAAAAGTAAAGGAGATTGAATCAAACCTGCGGCGCATTGAATCTGTATTCTCCCAGGCTGGTAACCTAATATCTCGGATTGAGAGTTGCCGTATAGAGCTTAAGGATATTGCCGATGAAATTGACTTGCTCAACTCAAAGGTTGAAGTTGACGATGAACAGTTGCATACCGTAACCCAACGTATCGATCTTATTTACTCTTTACTTAACAAGCACCGTTTGGCTAACTTTGATGAGCTAGTTGAATTCCGAAATCAGCTTGAAAATAGAGTAAATGAAATTGCACAAATTGACTTCAATCTGGATGAAAAGAGAAAATCGCTCAGGATCTTAGAGCAAAAGCTTCAGGAAAAGTCAAAGAACCTTAGTCAGATTAGAACAAGCTCTGCGCCTAAGGTTGAGCAGTTCGTAACAGAATTGCTTCAGCAGTTGGGAATCAAACACGCTGTTTTTAGGATTCGTATCGAAAAACTGGAAGAGTTCCAACCCTGGGGTACCGATAGGGTCACCTTTTACTTTTCAGCCAATAAGCAAATCGAGCCCCAGGAACTTTCTAGGGTTGCATCGGGTGGCGAGCTTTCCAGGTTAATGCTTAGCCTAAAATCGTTACTGGTAAAATCAACCGGTTTACCAACCATAATTTTTGATGAGATTGATACAGGCGTTTCTGGCGAGATAGCTGATAGGATGGGAACCATCATATACGAGTTGGCTAAAGGTATGCAGGTAATCAATATCACCCACTTACCGCAAATAGCTGCAAAGGGCAGCAACCACTTCTTGGTTTACAAGTCGGTAACCAACAGCCAAAGCTCTACAGGTATAAAGCTTCTTACTCCCGATGAAAGGGTAGTGGAAATAGCTAAAATGCTAAGCGGGGAGAAGGTTACCGATGCTGCACTCATGAATGCAAAGGAACTGCTTAAATCAAACGTTAGTTTAAGTTAATTGAACCAATTTCCGGTTTCTTTGTTTATCTTTGTTAGTTCAATTAAACGATGTATTTATGGCTTACAATTTACTAAAAGGTAAGAAGGGACTTATTTTTGGTGCCCTAAACGAAAAATCCATTGCGTGGAAAGTGGCAGAACGCGCATTTGAGGAGGGTGCTGAGGTTGTTTTAACCAATACCCCAGTAGCACTTCGCTTTGGCAATGTATATGAGCTTGCTGAGCGAATGAACACGGTTGTTATTCCCGCCGATGCCACTAACATTCAAGACCTGGAGAACCTTATTGACCAAACCATGGAGCGTTTTGGGGGTAAAATTGATTTTGTGCTCCATTCCATCGGAATGTCGCCTAACGTTAGGAAGGGCAGAACTTATGACGATTTGGATTACGAATTTTTCCTTAAGACACTCGATATTTCAGCCATTTCATTCCATAAAATTTTGCAAACCTGTTGGAAAAAGGATGCTATTACCCATGGCGGTTCGGTAGTAGCCCTTTCCTATATCGCAGCTCAACGTACACTTTACGGTTACAACGATATGGCCGATGCAAAAGCCCTGCTTGAGTCTATAGCACGGAGCTTTGGGTATATCTATGGCCGGGAACGAGGTGTTCGTATCAACACGGTATCGCAGTCACCAACTGAAACCACCGCAGGTGGTGGAGTAATGGGTTTTGATGCCCTGCTCGATTTCTCTGATCGTATGTCGCCCTTGGGTAATGCCAGTGCGCTCGATTGTGCCGATTTTTGTATAACCCTATTCAGCGATTTAACCCGCAAAATCACCATGCAAAACATTTATAACGATGGAGGATTCTCTAGCATGGGTATGAGCAACAGGGCCATGGCTGTTTACAACCGAAACCTTGAGGAGTGCAAGGACTGTAAGTAATGTATTTGGATAAATAATTGAAAAGCCCGCCAATTGGCGGGCTTTTTTTTGTTAACCAAGATACGATTTTAGTAATTTACTACGCGAAGTGTGGCGCAAACGGCGGATAGCCTTTTCTTTTATCTGACGTACACGTTCACGGGTTAAGCCAAATTTTTCGCCAATTTCTTCAAGGGTCATCTCCTGGCAGCCTATCCCGAAGAAAAGTTTAATGATGTCCCTTTCTCGCTCTGTGAGTGTGGCAAGAGCGCGTTCTATTTCGCGGCTTAACGATTCGTTTATTAAACCACGGTCGGCGCTTGGCGAATCGTTGTTGACAAGAACGTCCAAAAGGCTATTGTCCTCACCATCAACAAAGGGAGCGTCAACCGATACGTGGCGGCCACTTACGCGGAGCGTATCATTTACCTTTTCCTTGGGTAGTTCAAGTAAATCAGCTAACTCCTCGGGCGAAGGTGTACGCTCAAACTCCTGCTCAAACTTTGAGAATGCTTTGTTAATTTTGTTTAGCGATCCTACCTGGTTAAGCGGTAGGCGAACAATGCGCGATTGTTCCGCTAATGCTTGCAGAATGGACTGACGAATCCACCAAACAGCATAAGAAATGAATTTGAAACCACGGGTTTCATCAAATTTTTCAGCAGCTTTAATAAGCCCTAGGTTGCCCTCGTTAATTAGGTCGGGTAGGCTAAGTCCCTGGTTTTGGTACTGCTTGGCTACCGAAACCACAAAACGCAAATTGGCACGTGTCAATTTCTCCAGCGCTGCCTGATCGCCTTTGCGAATACGCTGGGCAAGCTCAACTTCCTCTTCTACAGTGATAAGGTCTTCCTTACCAATCTCTTGTAAATACTTATCGAGCGATGCGCTCTCCCTGTTAGTGATTGATTTTGTGATCTTTAATTGTCTCATCCGACCCGTATATTTAGTGCAAAATTACTACAAACACTAGTTAATATCAAGAAAAAAAATATGTTAAACAAAATAAACAAGCAACGTTCTAACGTGTTAAGTTAAAACGTTGCTATTTTTAAAAAGTTTCATTTAATATGTCAAAATCTCATAATTTTTAGTTTACGCCAATTGCATAGTAGGCAACCACACCATTGGGGTAAACCCCCTCAATTAAAACACCACCCGATGAAATGCTTAGCACACGCTTTAAGTCATCGATATTGCGAATTGGTGTCCGGTTCATACGGGTAATAATGTATCCTTTCTTAATTCCACCTTCCTTAAGTTTACCATCCTGGAGTTCAACTATTTGCAAACCGTAATTAATTCCAAGTTCTTGCTTTTGCTTATCGGTGATTTCTTTAAACTCTGCCCCTAAGCTGCTTAACGTATCATCGGTTTTTACTACACCCAAACCACCTTTAAGGTTGCGGAGTGTTACATTGAATCGCTTTCTTGAATTATCACGGTTTACCACAATGTCAACTTGCTGGTTAGGACGGTAACGGCTGATTTGTTCCTGTAGCTGAGCAGTGCTGTTAACATCAACGCCATTAACCGAGAGGATTACATCGCCGGGTTTAATACCAGCAGCATCAGCAGCGCCACCTTTTTCAACATCAAATATGTAAACTCCTTTAATTTCCTTTATCCCTTTTTCCTTGGCTAGCTCTGCGGTAAGTTCTTGGATTCTAACACCCAGAATGGCCCGTTGTACCTCACCAAATTCAATGATATCGGTCACAACCTTTTTAACAATGTTTGAGGGTATTGCAAATGCATAACCAGTAAATGAACCCGTTCTTGATGCAATGGCTGTATTAATACCAATGAGTTCACCCCTAAGGTTAATTAAAGCACCACCGCTATTTCCGGGGTTAACGGCAGCATCGGTTTGAATAAACGATTCAATTGCGAATTCGCGTCCGCTAAGTATGTTGATATTTCGTGCTTTGGCACTTACAATTCCGGCGGTAACCGTTGATGTTAGGTTAAAGGGATTTCCAATGGCTAATACCCATTCGCCAATTTTAATGTTATCGGAGTTGCCAAAGGATAGGAAGGGCAGATCGGTAGCATCTATCTTTAGAAGCGCAATATCGGTACTTGGATCAGTACCCACTAGTTTTGCAGTAAACTTGCGCTTGTCGTTCAGCACTACAGTAATTTCATCGGCATTTTCAATCACATGGTTATTGGTAACAATGAAACCATCGTGGGTTAAAATAACTCCAGAGCCAGAGCTCTGAACCTTTTGGCGAGGCATATAGTCGCGTGGCCCAAAAAAGAAGTCAAATAAAGGATTCCCGAACGAGTAGTCAACAGATTGGGTGAACTCTGTTGTTACGTGTACCACCGCATCAACCGATTGCTCTGCAGCCCAGGTAAAGTCAGTAGATGAGGAATCGGGTGTAAACGCTCTAACAACTTGAGCGGGAGTTTTTTGGGTGACAACTCCCTCATTATTATTCGAACTCAATACATGGTTGCTTAAAATGATGGCCAGCATGCCACCAAGAGTGGCATAAATTACTGGTAGTATAAATTTCTGTGCTTTCATAGTCTAACTTATTTTATGGTTTCTGCTAATTTAGGTAACAAAAAAAATACCTTGTGCAGCTGATTAACAAATGTTAACCAGAGGTATGTCAATTTTTCATGTTTTTAAAATAAAGCCACGACAAAATTAAATGTGAGCTAAATCACATTCTGAACTTTTGGCATCATGCGAAATACTTAGTACGGGTAAAAGTTAAAGGGTATATGAATTATTTCCGAGAAGGTTTCACCAACCTCAAGCATATCCTCATCAATACTTTTGTAATACCAGTTTACCTGTACGGCTTTATTTTCTTTTTTAATATTTTGTAGTAATGAGAGAATTTCAATAATCTTTTTAGAGGCAGCAGTGTTAAAGTAGTCGAGCTTGAAAACCAGATTAGTTTCTTGATTAGGCTCCTTTATATACTCATGAAACCATTCAATTATAGGCTCAAAGAACTCCTTGGGGTTCTCGGGCATAATTTTTCCATAAAACTCAAAACGGCCCCTCTCCTTATCCAGTGTGACCTCTGGGGTATCGCTGGTTTCCAACAACTTTAATGGGTTCATCTTTTTCAACTTTTAGTAAAGTAACTCAAAGCAAGGAATGTTAACAAAATTAAGAAAAAATGAAATTAATGCAATTTTGTTTTAGTAATTAATTTTGCCCTCAAAAACTTCTTCGGCAGGCCCTTCGAGCCAAACGTTCAGGTATTTTTCTTCAATTTGATCAAAATAGACCTTGAGTAAACCGCCAAGGGCTTCAACCTCAATTGGGGTTTGGTTGATATCGAAATAGTGAGAGTATGCTATGGCTGATGCTGTTGCACCAGTTCCGCAGGCTAGGGTTTCAGCCTCTACACCCCGCTCGTAGGTTCGGATTTTTATTCTACCAGGAGCTACTTCCTGAATAAAATTCACATTGGTTCCTCCATTGTTGAAATTCACGCTTTGCCTTATGAGGCGGCCCTCGCGGTCCACATCAACGCCATTAACATCCCTAACCATGGTCACATAGTGCGGGGAACCTGTATTGATAAAGTAACAGTCGTCAATTATTTCTAGGGTATCTACATCAATCATTTTGAGCTTTACTGTGCCATCGGTATTGAAAATTGCCGAGTGCATCCCATCAATTCCTTGAAAGTCGAACGATAATCCGTTGGCCAGCCCAATTTTCTTGGCAAAAGTGGCAAAGCATCTTCCCCCGTTTCCGCACATGGTCGACTCGTTACCATCGCAATTAAAGTAACGCATGAATGGCATACCATTCTGGGTTTCGAGCAATATCAGACCGTCGGCTCCAATTCCATAATGCCTGTCGCAAAGGTGTTTAACACCTTGAACCGTTGGGGTAAAAGCTTGGTCACGATTGTCAATCATTATAAAGTCATTACCAGCACCATGGTATTTAAAAAACTGTAGCATCATAAATCATGTAATAGTACCCTACAATATTCGGGAAAATTAACGAAGAACCCAATAAAATTGGAAATTAATAGGAGAAAAATTAAAAATTATTTAGGATCGATTTTAAAACCAACCACTAGGATATCGTCAACCTGCGGATATTTTGTTCCCAACCAATCCTTTAATGTGTTTTTAAGAATCTCGCGCTGCTGATCGGGGGGCAGAATGGATATGCCAGCCAGAAGGTCAATAAAATTTTTAATCATATATTTTCGTCCATCGGGGCCCCCAAATTGATCGATAAACCCATCGGAGAACATGTAGAACCATGTTGGGCTTTCAACCTTAATTACGTGGGTGGTGAACTCATCGTTACGGTAATCCATTCCGCCTCCAATTGATTCTTTATCGCCTCTAATGCGGTTCACCTCGTTGTTAGCCACATAAACCAAGGGGTTTTTAGCTCCAGAGAATTCAACAATGTTAGTTTTGGTATCAACAACGCAAAGGGCCATATCCATACCATCACGGTTATCGGTTTCATCCTGCCTAAGGGTTCTTCGGATACCATTGTTGAGTTCCATAAGGATTGCTCCTGGTTTATGAATACCACGGAATACAATATCATCGAGTAGGTTGTAACCAATCATGGACAGGAACGCACCGGGTACACCGTGCCCAGTACAGTCAATTGCCGAAACGGCAACTTTACCCGTTTTTTCATTGGATCCGTATCCGGTGGTTAACTCCTTGAACCAGTAGTAGTCGCCACTCACCACATCGCGTGGACGGAAAAATATGAACGATTCAGGGAAAATAGCCTGAAGGTTGGATTGTGGAGGGAGTAAGGCCCTTTGAATGCCTTGTGCGTAGTTAATACTCTTACTTATGTTCTCGTTCTGTTTCTGGATTTGGTCGCGTTGCTGTTGTATTTCAATATTTTGCAGGTTAAGCAGTTCGTTCGCTTTCTTTTTGTCTGTGTAATTCTTGTAGATGGCAACCGATGAGATAATCAGTACTAAAACAAATATTGCACCGGCCAAAATGATTATCCTTTGAACTCTGGATTGAGCCTCTCGCTCCCTCAACTGCGCCTCCTTGAGCATTCTATCGGTATTAAGCAGATCAATTTCGGTTTGCTTGCGTTGGGCTTCCTCCTCTGCCTTGCGAAGGCTATCCTGCTTACGTAGAACTACAAAGTTAAGGGAGTCCTGCATAGCTTTTGATTGCAACTCGCGCAAACTCATAAGGAGTTCCTGTTGAGTGCGCTGCATGCGTTCCCTTTCTGCTTCGGCCTGCGATTTTACAACCTTTGTCTCGTATTCAGTTTTTATTTGCTGGGTGGCAAGTTGTTGTTCATAGGCGTTAGCCATACCGCCATACTCAGTTGCTTTGGCCTTGTTTCCTAAGTTATCGTAGTTTTGGGCAAGCAGTTTAAGCGAGTTAAGAATTAAGCGGGGATTGTTTACCTCCCTGGAAAGTTCAAGTGCCTCCTCAAGCAGTTGAATGGCTTTTTCGGATTGGTTAAGGGCTGTGTGAATGTATGCAACATCAATTAAACCGGCAGCAACCTCTCCTTTATTATTAAGTTTTCTGCGGGCTTCAAGGCTCTTGTAAAAGTACTCAAGGGTAAGATCGAGCCTGTCCATGTCAGAGTATATAAGAGCTATGTTGCTGTAAACAGCCTTAATATCGTTATAGTTTCCAACCTTTTCGTTGAGCGGAATGGTTTCAAGAAAGTAGTTAATAGCCTCCTTGGGATTACCAAACTCCCAGTAAATAAATGCTATTTTATTCAGATAAAATGCCGCTTGCTGTGAGTTGTTTGCCTGCTTATATCGAACTACTAACTCTTTGTATCTATCAATATCGTCCTGCTTTTCTTTTGGGATAGTAACAATCTCCTGCTGACCAACTGCATGAATAGCAGTGGCCATCACATAAAATAGTAAAAAAATCAGTTTAATCTGTTTCAACCTAAACTTATATTTTACTCAAACATACTTAATTTTTTTCATTGTTCAAAAAACAACCCTGTATTTTATTTATTTCAAACCTGAATTATCTAAGCTACTAATCAGCCTTAAGCCATAATAACTTTTTTTTTGCCCTTTGCTATACTTTATCTGTATAGCCATTCAATTGGATTTTTTTAAATACGTTTACCTTCTATTTGTCGATATTTTTAATATTTTTATGGAAAATATTTTGCTTTTATCATTTATTTTTGAAAATTGGAAAATATTTAAAAGGTTAAAAAGTATGCTTAAACGAAACCTGTTTTACATTATTGGCGGGTTACTATTTTCTAATCTTGCCTTAGGACAAGATTTTGAGGTTGCGCCGGTGCGTTTGGAGTTTGATGCAGAGCCCGCTACAAGTCAGATGAAAACTATAACCGTAAAGAATCATAGCAGTAGGAGAGTATCATATACCGTTTCGTTCGCTGATTTTCTTCCAACAACAAGCGGTGAGCGGAAAATACTACCTCCTAATTCAACCAAGCGCACCTGCGCAAACTGGATTAACGTTAACCCGGCTTTTTTTGAGTTGAATCCGGGCGAGGATATTCAGATTCAGGTTAATATGCTAGTTCCTGGCGAGGAATACGGAACTGCATGGTGTATGCTTTTTATACAACCAACCCGTGAGCAAACCAGTTGGAGTGCCGATAAGCAGCTTGCTGCAGGAATAACTGTTAGCGGAAGAATTGGTGTATTGGTTTACCAGTCGCCTAAGTCAAACCAAAACTACTCCATTAAGGTTAGCAACTTTCAAGAAGTAACTAAGCCAGGCGACCCTCAAAGAAAATTTTCTGCAGTAATTGAAAACCTTGGCGATAAGGTTGCTCACTGTAAGGTTTTCCTTTTGGCATCGAATATGCTAACCGCTGAGGAAAAACAATTTCCTCCAAAGGATTTTGAAATTTTTCCTAAGCTTACTAGAACAGTGGAAATGGAGTTGCCAAATGATTTACCAGCGGGAAAGTACGCCTTGGCTATAATTGTTGACTATGGTCCAAAATACCCACTGGAAGGATCGCAGCTTGTTATTGATATAGCTGGCGAGATACCTAAAGCAGATAAAGCTGATAGTACAAAAGTAAATCCATAATTACCCTTGAGGTTAAAAGCCATTCTATTTGTAGGATTATTTCAGCTGGCGGGCTATTTATTTGCCCAGTCAACGTTTGTTTTTGTTGAAAGGCAAGCTCCAAATGGGATGGTTAAAGAAAAGTTTCAGGGAGTTGTAGTTAATGGCGATACCTTACGACAAGGCCGTTACCTTTACTTTTTTGATAACGGAGTTTTAAATCAAGAGGGTTTCTATACAAACGGAAAACCCGATAGTGTTTGGATTACTTACTATCCAAGTGGTGCTAGGTTAAGCCTATTCCATTATAACAGTGGCAAAAAGGATGGCCCTTTCCTCTTCTGGAATGCCGATGGTACGCTTTACCAGCAGGGGTACTACAAGAATGACCTTTTGGATGGAGTGCTTGAGACTTACTATCCTAACGGAAAGCTTAGCGCAAAATCAGAATATAGTAAGGGTAGCCTAAATGGGATAAGTGAGGTTTTCGACGAGTCCGGATTACTCCGTCTGCGTAGTGGATATAAAAACGATACCCTTAACGGACTCTGGGAAACCTATTACGATACTGGCGAGCTTAACTATAAGGGCACTAAATGTTTGGGTAATTACTGCGATACGCTTTACGCATACTATAAAAATGGAGTACTAATGCGAAAGGCCTACTATAGTAATGGAAGGATAGATGGCGTTTTGATATCGAATTATGAGAATGGTGTATTGCAGCTTAAGGCAGAGTATCGAAATGGTTCTCAGGATGGGAATTATACAGAGTATTACTCCGATGGTAGTATAAAAGAAACCGGAAACTATTTAATGAACCAAAAGGTTGGATGGTGGACAAGCTACTATCAGGGTGGACAAAAGCATGGCCAAGGCAATTTTTCAAAAGGGGTTTTAGATGGCGAATGGATTTTTTGGTGGCCAAACGGAAATGTGAAACAGCATGGTAGTTACTGTAAGGGGAAGGCTTGCGGTAGGTGGAAATATTTTAACAGTATGGGAGCGCTTATTATTGATGGGAATTACATAGATGATAAAGAAAATGGGGTTTGGACAACATTCTATCCCAATGGAGCAATTGCCGGTAGGATATGGTATTTGAGGGGGAAACCGGTATCGGTAAAGTGGCTTTACGATGGCCAAGGTTTGCTGCAGAAACGATTTAGCCTTGAAGGGCTAGAAAAATAAAAGGCCGGATTTCCGGCCTTTTCTACTACGCATCGATATTTGCATATTTGGCATGACGTTCAATAAACTCCCTCCTAGGGGGAACCTCATCGCCCATGAGCATGGAGAAAATCCTATCAGCTTCAGCGGCACTTTCAATGGTTACCTGACGGAGTATTCGGGTTTCAGGGTTCATGGTTGTAGTCCAAAGCTGTTCGGCATTCATCTCGCCCAAACCTTTATAGCGTTGAACATGCACTGATCCATCCTTCCCCTTACCAAGTTCTTCAACTGCTTTCAGCCGTTCCTCTTCGTTCCAGCAATAACGCTCTTCCTTACCCTTCTTAACCAGGTATAGAGGAGGTGTTGCAATATAGAGGTGACCCTTGTTTATCAAATCGGTCATATAGCGGAAAAAGAAAGTCATAATGAGTGTTGCAATGTGGCTACCATCAACATCGGCATCGGTCATGATAATAATCTTGTTGTACCGTAACCCT
Source organism: Tenuifilum sp. (assembly GCF_037481895.1). Taxonomy (NCBI): domain Bacteria; kingdom Pseudomonadati; phylum Bacteroidota; class Bacteroidia; order Bacteroidales; family Tenuifilaceae; genus Tenuifilum; species Tenuifilum sp. The sequence goes on along the minus strand of NZ_JBBFKU010000006.1, from coordinate 23,878 downwards.
GTAAGGTTAATGGCCTTACTATCCTCCTCGGTTCCAATTGACACACCTAATGCAGTAAAAATATTCTTAATTTCTTCGTTTTCGAATATTTTGTGTTGCATGGCTTTTTCCACGTTCAGGATTTTACCACGTAGCGGTAGAATTGCCTGGAAACGCCTATCGCGCCCTTGTTTTGCTGTACCTCCTGCCGAATCACCCTCAACAAGGAAAATCTCTGATACAGCAGGGTCCTTATCGGAGCAGTCGGCAAGTTTACCCGGAAGGCCAGATCCTGAAAGAACGGTTTTACGCTGAACCAGCTCACGTGCTTTACGTGCTGCATGACGAGCCTGAGCGGCGAGAATTACCTTTTGAACAATGTTCCTTGCGTCCTTAGGGTTTTCCTCCAGGTAGTTGGCTAAGGCTTCGCTTACCGCCTGGTCAACCGCTATTCGAACCTCGGGGTTTCCCAGCTTGGTTTTTGTTTGACCTTCAAATTGGGGTTCGGCCACCTTAACAGAGATAACGGCGGTTAATCCCTCGCGAAAATCGTCGCCGCTGATGTCGAATTTGAGCTTGCTCAGCATTCCTGAGTCATCGGCATATTTTTTCAGTGTGCGGGTAAGTGCACTTCTGAACCCCGTAAGGTGGGTGCCACCTTCAATTGTGTTTATGTTGTTTACGTATGAGTGGACGTTCTCGGAGAATGAAGTGTTGTATTGCATGGCAACCTCAACAGGAACTTCACTTTTGTCGTTCTCAATGTAAATAATATTTTCAATTAAAGGCTCACGGTTTAGGTCTAAAAATTTGATGAATTCCTTTAAACCATCCTGTGAGTAGAATTCAGCGTAACGGTAACTACGGGTACCGTTTTCAATTATCTCGCGTTTATCGGTAAGAGTTAGCTTAATGCCTTTATTTAGGAATGCTAGTTCTCTTAGTCGCGATTCCAGAATTTCAAAGTTAAACACAGTGGTTTGAGTGAATATCTGGCTATCGGGCATGAATGTTATGGTTGTACCGGTTTCCTCAGTGCTTCCAATAACCTTAAGCTCTGTTGTTGGCTTACCGCGGGAATACTCCTGCCTGTATATCTTTCCATCGCGCTTAACCTCGGCAATTAGGGTTACTGAGAGTGCATTAACGCATGATACACCCACACCATGCAACCCACCGGAAACCTTGTATGAGTCCTTATCGAACTTACCACCGGCATGGAGAACCGTAAGCACCACTTCCAGTGCCGATTTCTTTTCCTTTTCGTGGAAGTCAACCGGTATTCCACGTCCGTTATCGGAAATAGTTATTGACCCATCTTCGTTAATAACTAAATCGATTCGATTACAGTAGCCCGCAAGTGCTTCGTCAATAGAGTTGTCAACCACCTCGTAAACCAAGTGGTGTAATCCTTTATTTCCTGTGTCGCCAATATACATGGCTGGGCGCATGCGCACAGCCTCTAACCCCTCCAGAACTTGAATGCTACTGGCTGAGTAGCTAGCACTTCCATTTTCACCCTTTAATTCTTTTTCCTTATCGCTCATAGCAGAATAGCACTAAATCAACTTTAAAATTAACCTTCAAAGATAACCAAAATATTTGGTTTATCTTAATGGTTTTGTATCTTTTTTATTTGAACAACTAATTGACATTTAATTAATTACACATGATGTTGATATTTTTTAAAATTGATATCAAACCCTACATTTTTGGATATTAGCAGAAGATTTCTTTTTGATTATTCTGGATAATTAGCAATATCCCTAGAATTTGTAACTCACTCCAGCCAGCACGTTAAACCTTTGGCTTGGGTACAGATACCATAGCTGGTATTTTGCCCCAGTTATATTATTTGCGCAAACAAAAATCGACATTCTTTTATTGTAGATGTACTCAGCACCAAGGTTTATGTCTACGTATTCTTTAAGCCTGATTGGGCTATCGTTAGGATCCTTTGCCCATCGCTTGCCTATAGCAAATACCTCAGCATTCAGTTTCAGCTTATTCCGGAATGCATACTGGATAAAACCGGTTATTTCATAATCGGGCAAGTGCCAGGGGTGTGATATCTTTTGCGTTTTGTACTGGTAAAATGCTCCATTAAGTTTTACTAGAAACGATTTTGATGGTTCAAAGGCTATTTCTCCTTTAACCGTAGTTCGCTCCGTATTTTCGTATAATAAGCTGAATCGGTTAAATAAGGGGTTATTGTTATCGGAGTTGGTGTTAACCATTAGTCCCAAACTATCAATAATGGAGTAGTTAGCATTAACATGATACGAAATGGTAGGGCTGAATTTACCCTTAACCCCTCCGCCTACAATGAGCTTATATACTGTATTCCATGTATCAATGCTTGAGGTCAACCATGGGTTTTGTTTTAGAAGATGAGAGTATGAGTTCTCCTGAACATAGCCATCGATTTCAACGTAGGGTATAATGTAATGGCTAACAATATCGTACGAGAGGTAAGCGCGAGGGAAGAAGTAGGTGTTGTTTACATTTCCATTGGCATCGTAAATAATGTTTAAACCGGCATAGGCATGCCATTGGTCGCCAAAGAAATGGGCCCAGGGTTTAATCTGCAAAAGTGCGTTATTCTTTGAACCTGTTGGATTGGAGCGACCGTAATGGGTAAACGAAATTTCGCCGCCAAACTGTTCCTGTCCAAAGTATTTGTTGAGGTTAAAGAGTCCAGTAACCATTGTTTCCTGAAGGTCGTACCTATCGGTTAAATGGTAGAAGTTGGTTTGAGCATGGTAATTTATGCTAGCTGAATCTTTGTTTGTGGTTTTAAATTCAAGATTTGCAGCAAACCTATTTATGCTTTGCTTGTCGTTGGAAGGTGTAAGTGCAGGATTTTCAAAAAAGTAACCATAGTAAGTTCGGTTATTTTGGGTAAAACCGATGTCGCCCAGTAAAATTTTTTGGTTAAACATTCTCTTACCAAATGCCATGATATCGATATTTGATGCAGGGGCTTTAACCTTTAGGTTGTTGGTAAGTTCAAGTTTGGAGCTAGTATTAAAAAATTTTACCCAAGCACCGTAAAGGTAATCCTTGTTTCGGTTACTGCTGAGGTAGGCCTCAGCATAGGGGAGGGCTGTGTTCCCTAAACCTACACGCATGTAACTCATATGTAAATCGGGCAATGGTTCGGAAACCATTCGGGCAGCCGATAGGGGAGTAGGAGTAAAGTAGGTTTCAATGGGCCGTTGGACTATGGAATAGGTAAAGTTGGGGTTCACCTTTATGGTGTCAACAATCTTAGGTTGAAGGTTGATCTTGTTTGCATCGGAAATAGATGGTTCGTAGGGTCTAACAACTTGTACTTCCTTTTTCAACTCGTTGGTTTGCGCAGCGGTATGGCTGCCTGCCATTAAAAACATTGCTACACTTAGGGTTATTGTTATGTATTTTATTTCGCTTCTCATTGCTGTGAAATTAATCTTGTTTTACAGATTGACGTTCCTTTTCCGATTTTACAAGTTGGTTTAACTTTGTGGTAGCCTCGTCGATAATTCCATCGGTAGTGTTCGAGTAGCCATCTAAAACGCTTTGTAGGGTAGCTTTGGCCTGGAAGAAGTCGTTTTGAGCGGCATATGAATCGGCAAGCAAAATGAAGCTTTTAGCTAACCAGTACTGGTGGGGAGTATTGTTCTCTGCAAATGAGAAAACTTCGTTTTCAGTTCTATTATACTCGCCGCGTTCAAAGTAAATTAGAGCCTTCATGTACTTGGATTCAGCACCTTCAATAGTCTTGAGGTTCTGTGCAACCTTTGAGAACTCAATAAGGGCATCGTCGTACTTTTTGGAACGGTAGTTGGCTTTGGCTAGCTTAAAACGGGTTTCACGCTCGAGTTCAGGCGATAGCTTTTCGGTACTCAAAATACTTGCCGCAATCACGGGCATTTGGTCGTCGCGTTGCAGTTCAAATGCACAGCGTAACTTGCCTAGACGGGCATCGAGCAACATGCTCTTAACTTCAGCTATCGACTCCAAGTTGTCAAGGTAGGTGTAAGCTTTTTCGTACTGTTTTTGGTTAAGGTAGATATTGCTAATCCTTAGTAAGCTTTGTTCAGTGAAACTGTTACGGGGTCTATTAATAATATTTTCAAAGTATTCAACTGCCTTATCAACATTGTTGTTCCGGATATTACAGTCGGCAATGTAGTACATTGCATTTACTGCAAAGTTACCTTGAGGGTTTTCGCTGAGGTAGTCCTCAAATGCAAGTATTGATTTTTCACAGTTACCTGTAAGGTAAACTTTCTCCGCGGCCATGTAGCTTAGCGAATCTTTCTCGGAAGCACTTATATTGGCAATAGATCCAAGCTTGGATGCATAGTTAAAATAGGTTGCTGCATCGCCTTTATCTATATAAATGTTTCTAATACCAATTAGGGCATTTTTGGCTTCAGGCGAATTCGGATAATTTTCCACAACTCTCTTGTAGTATGCGAGTGAGTTTTCCAAATCGCTTGAGTTGTAGTATAGCAGTCCAATTTGAACCAAAGCTTTTGAGTAGTAGCTGCTGTTGGGGAATTCCGACTCAACTCGCTTATAGAAATCAATGGCCTGGCTTGTATTTTCCAGAATGTTATATGCCTCAGCTATCTCAAAAATTGCATCGTCGGTGTAGCTTGATGTTGGGTATTTGCTAAGAAGCCCCTTTAATGTTTCTATCTTTTTTTCCGGACGGCTAACCAAACCCAATGAAAAACCTCTTTGGAATAGGGCGTAGTCGGCATCGAGAACATCAAGGTTGGCGGCTTTTTCATAGTAATCAATTGCAGCCCAATAGCGTCGTTGGATAAAGAAACAGTCACCAATCCTGTTGTAAGCGTCGGCAACCGTATTTACTCGTGAATCGTTCAGTAAGCTATTATACTTACGGAACCAAGTAATGGCTGTATCGTACTGTTTAATTTTAAAGTAAGCATAGCCCAGGTTATAATGGGCAATAAGATACTCCTCCAGGCCAAAAGATCCAGGGGTAACTATAAACCTTTCAAGGTCGTTGGCTGCGTTTTCGTAGTTTGATAGGCGGTAGTGCGATTCAGCTCTCCAGAATAGCGCTTGTGCTGCAATTTGTTGATTATAACCGGCATACTCAAGCGATTTTGTAAACATTTGTATTGCATCGGTATAGTTAAGATTTTGGAAAAGTTCCAGTCCCCGGAAGTATGCTGCACGCTGTAAAGCGGTATTAATAGTTGCGTCTTTCTTAGTGATTTTCTCCAACGATTCCACTGCCTCCTTGTAGTTTCTTGAACTTAAGTAGGCAAGTGTTAAGTAGTTGTATGCCTCATCAATTCTGGGTGAATTGGGATACTCTTTGATGTATGCCTTAAAGGCATCGATTGCTTCATTGAAAGGCGCATAAAGCTGTTCATAAGTTAGCTTGGCGAAGTTGAATAGAGCATCCTCCTTGATAATTTTATCAAAATCAAGTCTTGAGGCAAGTCCAAATGCTTGGCGAGCCTTATTCTTATCGTCAAGCTTAAGGTAGCAGTCGGCTAGGTGGTAGTTAGCGTTTTGGCTAAGCGAGTCGTCAACGGTGGAAATACGTTCCAGGTACTTTGCTGCCTCGGAATACTTGGTATTTTTGTAGTAGGCAAATCCCAAAAGGTAAATATCCTCACGTGAGAGTTGCTGTTTGTTTTTTTCCTCGTAAATCCTAAGGTAGGTTAGTGAGCTATCGTACTGTTTAAGCTTGAAAAAGGCATCACCAACAATTTTGGCAATTTCAGGTGCACGTTTGTTTTTATTATCCCTAGCTAAAGGAGGGGAGTAGGAGGTTACCTTTTTATATTCACCCTGTAGGTAGTATATGTGAGTAATGTAGTAAGGAACAAGAGGAGCAAAAAGCTCATCGTTCTGAAGTTTCTCAAAACCTTTTAGGGCAGTAGCGTATTTCTTTTGAATGTAAGCAATGTGCGAGTAATAATAGGTTGCTGGCGCTGCAAACTTATTATCGATGTCTTTTACCTGGAATAGCCATTTATTGGCCGATTCGTAATCGTTAGTCATGAAATAACAGTATCCTAGCATGAACTGCCACTCAAAACGCGTGTCTTTTTCCAATCCGTTCTTATCAACTTTTGAAAGCCAATATACCGCTTGGGAATACTTTTTTTGCTGGTACTGCATTTTCCCCATGGCAAAGTATGCCTGATCAATAAGTTGACTTTCAGGGTAGTTTTGAATAAATTGACCGATAAGATATTCAGCATCATCGTTATTCAGAAAAATTGCACACATTGCCCTGTAGAACTCAGCTGAAACCCTTTGCTGGTAGTAACCTTTAGGCAAGCTTGCAATGTATTGCTCAAATGTTTTTTGAGCATCGGCATACATTTCCTTTTGGTATAGGTCAAGTCCTTTTTCATAAGCAATGTTCAGGGAGTTGAACCTACTGCTCTCCTGCGCTGTAAGCGCGATTTGAAAAAAGAAAACGAAGAGGTAAACTAGGAATAATAACCTTTTCATCATTCAATATTATATTTATCAGGCCTAAAAATAGTAACTATTAAACTAAACATTTATTGTTGAGCCAACTTTTAATCAACAATTAAAATAATTTATTAAAAGCAGGGTAAACGATTAAACAACAGTTTGCGAAAATTTGTTATATTTACAGATGTAACAACCAATTCATATAATGGTAACTGTAAAAGCCATCTACAATCCCAAACGAATGACCGAGGGAGCAGGGGTAAGTATTCAAAGGGTTTTGGGTTTTGAAACCCGATACGAGTGCGATCCCTTTCTACTGCTCGACTATTTTGGTTCCAGTTCGGAATCGGAATATATGGCAGGCTTTCCTGAGCATCCCCATAGGGGGTTTGAAACCATAACGTACATGCTTGAAGGCCAAGTAAAGCATACCGATAGTACTGGAAGTAGCGGAATAATTGGCCCAGGTGAGGTTCAGTGGATGACTGCCGGAAGTGGTATAATACATAGCGAGATGCCCTTAAGTGATAGTGGAAAGATGTATGGCATCCAGCTTTGGCTCAATCTGCCACAGGAATATAAGATGGTTAAACCGGTTTACCGTGAATTAAAAAGGGAGGATATACCAGTTGTTGAAACAACCTCTTCGCAGGTTAAGGTTATTTCCGGGAAGTATCGTAAACGCGATGGTGGGATGCAGGGCCTTTACAAGCCAGTTGATATTTTTGACGTAAAACTATGGCCTGATTCTGTATTCGATGAAGTTATTACTCCCGAGTTTTGGAGTTATAAGTACTTTCTGTTTATTTATGAGGGTAAGGTTACAGTTGCAAATGACCCAAAGCCAATTAAGGCACCTTGTGGTGTTGCACTATCGCAGGGCTCAATTATTCAAATTAGGGCTGGTGAAAGCGGAGCAAACTTTCTGTTCTTTGGCGCTGAGCCTAATAATGAGCCCATTGCCTGGCATGGCCCCATTGTAATGAATACCGACGCCGAAATACGAAAAGCCTTAGAGGAACTCAGTAACGGAAATTTCTTGAAATAGCATTTATGGCAGAACCATTAATTGCATTAGTAGATTCCAATGACAATATTATTGGGTATGGTGAGAAACAGCAAGTTCATATCGATGGAATTCTACACAGAGCATTTTCTATTCTAATTTGCAACAGCAAGGGTGATATGCTTATTCACCAAAGGGCGTACGAGAAATACCATTCACCAGGATTGTGGACAAATGCTTGCTGCAGCCATCTAACCGAAAGTGAACAGATGGAAACAGTTATTAATGAACGTTTAATGCATGAAATGGGCTTTTCGTGCCCTCTAAAGCATCTATTCACTTTTCATTACAGGGTGGAATTCGATAACGGTTTAGTTGAGAACGAGATTGATTGGGTTTATTTGGGACGGTTCGACGGCACTCCAAATCCGAACCCTAATGAAGTAGCAGGATGGAAATGGGTTAACATTGAATTTTTGGTTAACGATATTGAGAAAAACCCCGATCAATACACCTACTGGTTTAGGCATATCATGCAAGAGTACAAGCACAAGGTGCTTGAGGCCTTTCACAAGTGTAGGGTTGCTTAATCAATTCGCTTGGCTTTTAGTATTAGGCTGTTAGTAACAACCGAAACAGAACTAAATGCCATGGCTAGGGCTGCAATCATAGGATCGAGTAGTAATCCGGTAAATGGGTATAGAACCCCTGCGGCTATAGGAATACTGAGCAGGTTATAAATAGATGCCCAAAAAAGGTTTTGCCTAATTGTTTTTACAGTTTGTCGCGAAATTGCTATTAGCTCTGGGATTGCATTTAGGTCGGTCTTAAGGATTGTTACCTGTGAAGCATCAATCGCAATGTCCGATCCCTTGCCCATAGCAATGCTAACATCAGCTATGCTTAGCGCTTCGGTATCGTTTATTCCATCGCCAACCATGGCTACCATTTTGCCTTGGGCTTTTAGATTTTCAATGTAAGTTTTTTTACCGGCAGGTAGCATTCCCCTTTCGAACCTTTCAATGCCAACCTCGCTTGCAATTTTTTCAACACTCTTTGAGCTATCGCCCGACAGTATGATTGGCTCAATGCCAATATTCCTTAGCTTAGCAATTGCTGATGGGGCTGTATCCCTTATTTTATCCGTAATAGCTACAGTGGCTAACAACCGGTTTTCTTCAGCAAACCCAATAAGCGTGCCACTGATGCCGGTTTGGCTCGGCTTAACATCAATTATCCCAGATTGGTTCAAGAACTCCAAGCTACCAACGCGATAAATTTTACCATCAACTACTGCCTTCACTCCTTTTCCAGTTTCTTCGGAAAAAGATTCAATGGTAAACATTCTACTGCTTGCACCAATGAACTCAACAATTGATTTTGCAAGGGGATGATTGGAATGCTGCTCAATAATGCCAAGTATGCCAGGGTACTTATCATCGTGGTGGAACCAATTAATTGATTCAACTGTAGGCCTACCTTCGGTAAGCGTGCCTGTTTTATCGAATATTATCGTATCAATTTTGCACGCATGCTCAAGGCTTTCGGCATCGCGAACCAGTATGTTTTTTTGGGCAGCCTTGCCAATACCAACCATTATTGCTGTTGGAGTTGCCAATCCAAGTGCACAGGGGCATGCTATTGCCAAAACCGAAATGGCGGCAATAATACCATGGCTGAACGCTAAACCTGGAGCAATTACTAACCAAGCAGTAAATGTAAGAATGCTTATTGCGATGATAATAGGCACAAAAATTCCTGCAACTCTATCGGCTAGTTTCTGAACAGGGGCTTTTGAATTTTGAGCATTAGTAACGGTTTCGATGATTTTGCCCAAAACCGACTCTGAACCTATCTGTTCGGCCCTAACGTATAACAAACCGTTTAGATTAATTGTTCCAGCCCAAACTTTTTGGTTGATGCTTTTTTCGGCAGGTATTGGTTCACCAGTAATTGTGCTCTCATCTACCCAGCTATGACCTTCAGTTACTGTACCATCAACCGGAATACGCTCACCGGGCTTAACCATTACATTCATTCCTTTTCTTACCTCGGACAATGGAACCTCTTCAATACTTTCGTTTTGCTTTACCCATACCATTTGGGGCTGCAGCCCCATGATCTTTTTAATAGCTGAAGCCGTTTTACCTTTTGCTCTCTCTTCAAGCCATTTCCCCAGTAGAACAAAGGTAATTATCATGGCTGCCGATTCAAAGTAAAGGTGTGGCGTTATACCCCTGTATTGTAAATTATCTCTTAAGAGAATTGCTGCAATGCTATACAAATATGCAACTGTTGAACTAATGGAAATGAGGCTATCCATGTTCGCTTTAAAAAGCTTAAGCTGCTTGTAAGCATTTATGTGAAATTGCCTTCCAAACCAAAAAATTACAGGAGTTGAGAGTATCAATGCTATTATTGGGGTGTAACTCCAATGCATGAAAAACATTTGCACAACCATTAAGGGAATCGAAAGTAATAGTGAATAAATAAATCGGTTCCTAAGGGTATTGATGTGCAGTTTTTTTTCTGCATCAATATCGTAATTGTTGCTATCAATAACCAAGTCGTAACCAATTGAGCGAACAGCATTGCGAAGATTCTCCGGGGATGTAATATTGCTGTCAAAGTTTACCCAAACCGTGCTGCTGGCAAAATTAACCCCAGCATCCAAAACTCCCGGTTGGCTTTTAAGGATAGTTTCCACGCTAATTGCACAACCAGCACACGACATGCCTGTAACCTGAAATATTTTGCTTTCCATATTAGTAAAAAATAAATATGTAAAAGTATGTGAGTAAACTCTCAAAAAATGGTTTACTGCTATTGATAAAAAACAACTCTCATATTGAATAGGTTTAACCGAAGTGATATGAATTTATAGGAATGAGTCGGAATGAGTCGGAATGAGTCGGAATGAATCGGAATGAGACGGAATGAGTCGGAATGTGAGGAAGTTAGAAGAAGTTAGAAGAAGTTAGAAGAAGTTAGAAGAAGTTAGAAGAAGTTAGAGGAAGTTAGAGGAAGTTAGAGGAAGTTAGAGGAATAGTGAGAAAAACGATTAATTCATAGTACTTGGGTTTAAAGCAGAGCATTTTAAAAAAGTAAAAAGCACGCCAAGCGGTGGCGTGCAAAAACTTAGGAAAGTCAGAATACGAGAGTTAAATTGATTCAGTTTCCACAACCTTTGCCAGCAAATCGGCGTAAGGTATTAGGAGGTAAGTTTTTCCTTCGAATTCAACCTCGGTTCCTGAATACTTCTTAAAAACCACCAGATCGTTAATAGCAATTTCGGAGTTCTCGATGTTGCCTACGGCAACTACCCTTGCCCACGATGGTTTTTCCTTGGCTGTATCGGGAATAATGATACCCGATGATGTAACCTGTTCAGTGTTATCGTCGCTCAGGTCGAGCACAACATGCTGGTTAACTGGTACTAATTCCTTCATATCGAACAAATTTATTGGGTTTGAATATTAAGTAGTCGTTTAATTTTTTGCTGGTCGAAGCCTACCACCCATTCACCGCCAATGTTGGCTTGAGGAACACCCTGTTGGCCTGTTGCTGAAACCATTTGGCGAGCAGCCTCATGGTCGCGCGAAACGTCGATATCAGTAAAAACTATACCATTCTTACGCAGGAAGCTTTTGAGGGTGTTGCACCATGGGCAGGTTGGTGTAGAATAAACAGTCACACTCTTTTGTTGATTTGAGTTTTGGGCTTTTTGCTGGTAAACAGCATTCTCAAAAAGTTGCCTGTAGAACTGTGCATCGTGGCAGCCCTTTACCATATCTTTAAGTTGACCCTTTTCAAAAACCAGAAGCGAGGGAGCACTGGTTACTCCGAAGTGCTTGTGTATTTCAGGGTAGGTTGGGGCATCAACATAAAATACATTATCCATTTTTGTAGTGTTAACAGCTTCGTTAACTGCACTGAACGCACAGTCACTAACCCCTGTTCCCTTTTTAAATACTAAGAGGTAAGCCCTTTCCTTTCCCTTAATTTGTTCAGTGAATTCTGTTAGTTTGGTTATCTCGCGCATAGCTATCAATTTTTAAAAGTCATAATCAAATTTTAAACCAAATATACAATAATGTAAATATGTCAATGCAAAATATGACAAGTTTGCTGATTTTGAAAATTTGTCATTATTTTGAAACTTAAATTTACAACACAAAAAAAGCCATTTGCCTACACGTAAGTTCCATTCACAGAAAAAATGGAGTAAAACGTATCGATAAAAGATTAGTCCACGTATGATTCAGTAAAAAATTGCAGTTGGTTTAAAAGGAAAAACTATGATTAAATCATTTTTCTGGAAAAATTCACTACTAATATTATTTTTCTCCTTGTCCTATTCCGGTTTTGCGGTAATACCTTCACAGGAACCTCAAGGTGTTGATGATTTTATTAAACTGGCCAGGGAATACGAAAATGCCGGGAATGCAAATCAGGCTGTTTACTACTACGATAAGGCAGCAAATTCCTACTGGCGAGCAAATGACTACCAAAACGCAATAGTTTATTTTGAGAAAGCCCTTGAGAATATTACTAAAGTTGGGAATAAGAATGGCGAAAAGCTTTTATATGTAAATCTTGGTTTAGTTTATTCTGAAATTTCAGACTATACCCATGCTCAAAAATGTTTTGAGAGTGCGCTTAACATTTCCACTTCAAGCGGGAAAAAAGGGGACGTTGGTCAAATACTTTATAATATTTCAACGGTTCAGATTGAGCAGGGTAACTATCAGGGCGCATTGTCAAATCTTACTAAAACAGAAGCTATAGCACAGGAGGTTGGCGATCAGAAATTGCTACGTAATGTATACTACAATTACAACAGGGCTTATGAGGGTTTGAAGAATACTGAAAAAGCTGCAGAATATTTTAGCCTGTATGCCATGCTAACCAAGAAAATACAGGCCGAGGAAATCAGGAAGAAAGAATTGCAGGCAAAAGCCATGGTTGATAGCGCAGGTAGGGTTGTGCAGCAGGTATCACAGGAAAAGGAGCATACTGAAAAGAGACTTGTTGAAACAAGTAAGGAATTGAAGGAAAAAGAGCAAACCCTCAAAGAGGTTGAAGAGTTAACCCGTGAGCAGCAAATGCAGATAGAGCTTTTAAACGCTGAGATGAAGTTACGCGACGCAGTAATTCAACATCAAAAGTTGCTTCAGAAGGTTTACATTGGTTTAATACTATTCTCGTTGGCATTTGCAGCAGCACTTTACTACGCATACGTTCAGAAACGCAGGGCAAACAGATTACTAAAAGAGAAAAACGATGAGATTTCCAGACAGCGCGATGCTATTAGCCGTCAGGCCGATGAGTTACGTGAGTTGAATGCTCTCAAAGATAAGCTGTTCTCAATAATTGCCCATGACCTTAGGAGTCCGCTTTTTTCATTAATTACCATGCTCAACATTGCAAAGGAAGGTCATTTTACTCCTGAAAATTTCAAGGAGATACTCGATGAGCTCTCGGTTAACGTTAACCATACTACAGCACTACTTGAGAATCTGTTAACCTGGGCTAAAACCCAAATGCATGGGGTAAAGGTTAATCCTCAGAACTTCGACTTAAATCAGTTGGTGAATTCTCGTATTCAGCTATTGAACGAGGCTGCTGAAAATAAGGAGATCAAGTTAAAGAACAGTATTCCGGATGGTACCTTTGTTTTTGCCGATACCGATATGAGTGATATTGTAATTCGTAATCTGATTTCCAATGCCATAAAATTCTGTAATGCTGGCGATAGGATCACAATATGGAGTACTACCTGTGCGGATAGGGTAACTGTATGTGTTGAGGATACCGGTAGGGGTATGACACCCGATGTACTTCAAAAGCTATTTGGTACCCAAATTACCTCCACGCCTGGAACCAAGAATGAAAAGGGTACGGGATTGGGACTGATTCTATGTAAAGAGTTTGTTCAAATGAATGGTGGTGAGATCTGGGCCGAAAGCCAACCCGATAAGGGTAGCAAGTTCTTCTTTACATTGCCAAAAGCCAGTGTTTAAAGGTTGTTCAATTTCTATTTTGGCCAAATCATTTGGGGTTAAGTTTTTCTAACCCCTTTTTTATTGACTTGAAATCTTAAATTTTATATCTTTAGAACAAATAGAAAATTCTATGAGTATAGCCCTTATAAAATATTTATCGGAATGGGGAAAACGACCTAGCGATATGTACAAGGAGCCAGGGCCGGTTGTAACCATTTCGCGCGAAATGGGGTGCCCGGGTAAACAGGTTTCTTCAACACTAATTGAGGAATTAAATAAAAGGTACAGGTTGAAAAATGAGTTAGCCTGGCGTTGGTTGGCAAAGGAAGAGATTCTCCACATTGCATCTGCTAAACTTGGTTTACCTAAGGAGGATATTGACTATGTGTTTGAAGCAAAGCGCAAGGGAATAATGCAGGAGATACTAGAGTCAATGTCAACAAAATACTATAAAAGCGATAAACACATTCAGAATACAGTAAAAAACATTATTCGATCCGAAGCCTCAAAAGGGCATGTTGTTATTCTGGGAAGAGGCGGTGTAGCAATAACCCGTGATATTCCTCGTTCAATTCATATACACCTTGAAGCCCCTTTTGAATGGCGAGTGTTGCGGGTTGAGGAAATGTACCATTTTGAACCCAGGGAGGCTGAACTGTATGTCCGTGAAATTGACCGTAAGCGCGAAGAGATTAGGGTTTATTTTGGCGGGAAGGACACTGATTATACCCGCTTTGATATCACCTTTAATGCCATGACCCTATCGGTGCAGGAGATTGTTGATATTATAATCCATGCCATGGAGGTGCGTAACCTTATCGTTTAATAAAGTCCTTAGCTAACGTGTTCAATAACGATCTTTACTCCCAGCCCAATTAGTATAAGCCCACCTATTATCTCCATTCTTTTACCCAACACGCTGCCAATACTTTTTCCGAAAAGCATACCAAGCATGGCTACCAAAAAAGTAACGGAGCCAATTATAAGGTATGCATGCAGCATGTTTACATTTACCGCTACAAACCCTATCCCTACTGCAAAAGCATCGATACTGGTTGCTAATGCAAGGGTAAAAAGTACTTTTGGGTTTAGTGGATCAAGAGTGCTTTTGTTCTCCTCCCTTCCAAATGCCTCAACAATCATTTTTATGCCTATAAGGCAAAGCAATGCCAGCGCTAACCAGTGATCAATAGGCTCAATAACCGATTTTATAGCTAACCCGAAACCCCAGCCCAAAAGCGGCATTGTTGACTGAAAAAAAGCAAATACTGCTGCAACCCTAAAGGCCTCCCAAAATACAATATGTTTCCGGGCTATTCCGCACGTGATTGATACTGCAAAGGTATCGAAGGAAAGACCTATTGCTAGAAGAGTAATGGTAAAAAAAGACATGATAATTCAAAATTTTGACAAAGATAAAGATAATAGGGGAGAAGTTGGATTTTGGGGGATTAGGAAGTTCGTTAAACGTGAGCCGTGAACCGTGAACCGTGAGACATGAAACGTGATATTTGAGCCGTGAACCGTAAACCGTGAAACGTGAAAGGTAAAGCGTGAGCCATGAAACGTAAAAAGTATACCATAAACTGTTTAACGTTTAACGAATAACGTTTAACGATTATCCTTTACCCTTCCTCACCTACTTCCCTATAACCTCAATTTCAACCCTACGGTTAAGTGCACGGTTTTCTTCGGTATCGTTAGGTGCTATTGGAACTGTATTACCAAAGCCACGAACCTGCAGATTGCTAAAGCCATTCTCAATCAGGTACTGGGCAACCCGTTTAGCGCGATCCTCTGCAATCTTCTGATTGTTAATTGCTTCAAGGTCATCGGAGTGTCCCTGAACCTCAACCTTAATGCCAGGATTTTGGCGCAGAATACTGATCAAGCGGTTAAGCTCAGCAACTGTTTCGGGGCCAAGGTCAGCTTTGTTGATATCGAATCGGATGTTGAGTTCAAGCTTTGAGCCTATTGCTATAGGTTTAAGCAGTACATCGCGGGTAACATTCATAAACGTGGTAACCTGGTTCAGGTTAAGATTTTCGGCATAGTACCAGTAATCGTCGGCAACAACCTCAAGGGCATAAATATCATCGGCTGCAAACGATATGGCATAATCGCCTGTTTGCGGGTTGGAGTAAACGGATCCCACAATGCTATTGTTCTTGGTGTTAACCAGGTTAACGCGTGCCCTTAGTGGCTTGAGCGATAGCGCATCCTTAACTGTACCCCTTAGGTTTGTTCGACGGATTTGTGTAACTCCCTCGGCAGCTAGGTCCTGAGCCGATGGGCTAAAGTTGATACGGCGTATCTTTTCATCAAATACAAAGTTTACCTCAAACTGCTTGTAGCCATTGAACTGAACCCGGAAGTTGTTCTGGCGTAGGTCAAAGTCCTGGTAATAAATGTTGTTAATATTAACAATGTACTCATCGGTAACGGGAGCATAAATAACAAACTCGCCATTCTTATCGGTAAGTGTGGAGTAAGTATTTCCTCGGCTATCGGTAGCGGTTACCCTTACATTTGAAACATCAACTTTCCCTAATCCTGATAATTTACTACGATTTAGAATAACTCGACCAAAAACTTTGTTTTTTTCAACAAAAGGGATATACAGAGTCATATCCTTATTAAGTGTAAAATTGATGTCTATATCAGCTTTAGAGAATGTTCCAGCTTCATTACCAACAGGGTTATATGATAGTTCATAAATTCCTGCAGGAATATTTTCATAAACCACTTCGCCATATTGGTTTGAAAGTAATTCGCCGGAAGTAAAGTCAGCATATTCCATGGCCTCGCTATCAACCCTTTGAATATTTACCAGAACATTTTTAATTCCCGGTTCATTCTCATTCATTATCCTGTTACCGTTGAAATCCTTGAAAAATACTAGTTTCAAGGTGTGGAATTTCAGGTAGGGTTGTTGAATGCCAAACTCCTTACGCACACTAGCTTCGAAGTACATATTCTGAAAACGCTCGACTGCTTCGGTTGGCGTTACCCTGGATTGTATGGTGTAAACATTTAAAAATCGTAGTTGCCAATCTTTGGGTAGATACCAATAAATTTGAGAGGTTATGTTGGAATAGCTTGATTTAGAAACTAAATCGTTAGAGTATGAGATATTTACCTGCAAGCGCAGCATTTCTTTATAGATAAAGGAATCAAAGTAAGGCATAACCCTTAAAAGGCGGTTTGGCCTGGAAGCATAATACCAGCTAAACTGCTCGTATACCGAACGTGGGCCATTGGTATACATGGCTTGAAAGCCCCAGCGTGGTTGTCGCAAATTGAGTGAGAAATACTGATAATTAAATTTAGCACGTGTAGGGGGTATGGAAAAGGTTGAATCAACAAAATAAATGGGTTTATGGATTACATTTACAAATCCAGTAAATACTTGTGCAGTTAAAGAACTACCGGGTTTCTCGCCTTTAAAACGGAAACCAACATTGTAATTATAAACTAATGTTGAAAAATAATCTTGACCCCTTCTAATAACAGGGAAGATATCTGATGAATTAACTTCAAAACCTGGCCCAGTAAAAAAGTGTATCCTGTTATTTGGAAAGTACCCCCACGTAACCAACTGCTTATGGAAATTAGTAAATGGCTGTTTTACTAAGTTGTAGGTACGGTAATCGCCTGGGCTATTCCGGTTGTCAATTGCGTAGTATTGTATATAATTTTTATCATTAAGGGTATAAACAAATTGCGACATCAATTCGGACCGACCATTAAAACTTGAGTTTAGAAAAGGTTGACCAGATTTAAAACGAACTGATGCATTAAGTTTTCTGGTATTGAAGTTTACATAGGCTGTATGGCCTAAAGCAACTTTATTAAAAACAGTATCATTTGGCCTTCCAAATTTTACTTGATTGTAAGCAATATCGTAACCTAATCTTAGTCTTTTTATTGGTGCAAGCCTAAAACCAGTTAAACCAATAGTAGAGGTGAAATTCTCGTTAAGCGATTCTGTATAAACACCCCCTAGTTTAAAACCATAGTTTTGAGAGGGAGAAAATTCAAGTTCTGCTCCAAAATTATTTTGTGGATTTATAACTCTTTGAGTTGCAATGGCTTCAAACCTGAATTTTTTTATACTAATTCCAGCACTTCCGCCTCGTCCGTAAAGACTACTTTCAATGCTCTTATTAATATCACCTGCCTGAATAAAATATTTACCGTTTCTATAACCAACCCACATTCTGTTATAGCGATAAAGATTTTCAGTTGGTGTTGTATTATCGTTGTTATAAAAAAAGTAAATCTCCCTTTGTTTACGAAATAAAATATTACCTTGTATTATTGATGCATATGCAGGTTTTGCATAGTTTGAGAATAGCCCTCGGGCAAAAAGCTCCGCAATTAGAACCCTACGGGATTCGGGTATGTAATTTGTATATGAATATGATAAATTTTTAAGCCAGCTGGTTGCGCGGAATATGCTATCGATAGTTTTAGCTTGTATATTCAACTTAAATAAATCGCGGCTAGTTTGAATTTCTTTGTCCAAGTAAACGTCAAAAATAACAGTTGAATCGGTGTAAGGAGCTATATTAACATCCTGGATATAATTTTTTAACCGGGCAGTTCCAATGCCTAAGTAGTTATCGGTTTCCAGGTTAATACTTACAAGTTCCTCCCTATTACCCCTATTTTCAATTTTTACTTTAATGGGAGCATATCCCGTTTGTTGGTCCAAATACTCAAATCGGGTAAGAAATTTCACCTTAAGGTCAACCTCGCGGGGTACCTTTACAAAACTGTACTCATTCTTAATAAGATTACCTCGAGAGTCCGAAATTGCTGCAATTATTGAGTACCCAATATCACCTCGAACATTTTCACCAACTGCTACCCTAACGGGTATTAGAGTTGAGTCGAGCGGGGGAAGTGTTAACTCTTGCTTCTCATAACCCAATACTTGCCAACCTGAAGGTACAGTAAGCTGAAAAGTAAAGGTTTGTGGTTGTGAGGATTGATTTATTACTTTAACAACGTTGAAAATTGTTTTTCCTTTGCTTGCTTCAACGCTATGCTTTACAAATTTAATATCAATTTTTTGTGGTTCGAAAGTATTAAAAAATAAATATTGGCCCATTAAATTATGGGCAATAAAAAATAATGGTAATAATACTATTCTTTTGTAACTCACTTTCAAAACATCAGGGGTTAATTTCCACCAATGTAAAAATTAGATCAACAAAGTAATAATCGGGCCGCCTACCCAATAAAGGGGTAGCGGGAGGTGTACCGCATTCATAAGTAATCACAATTTCGCCTGTTACAGGTGATGCACCCGGATCGCCACCTTCCACAATAATTTGATTAGCACTGGATAGTGTAATATCGGTTGTTGTAGTACCGGGAATTGTTGTATTTGGTTTTACTTGTATTGCAGTAAGGGGAATATCAGGTGCAGCGCCATCCGATTGTATGGTGGCTGAACCAGCTCTTACCAATAGTCTCCAACCTATACTAGTCCCATCGCCTCCGGCATTTGAGGTATCCCTATAGTGAATATTTAATCGGGTCCAATTGTTTAATACTTTCCCTGATGAATACTCAGTAAGGGATTTAAAGCTAAATGCAACCGACCCTCCGGAAGTCACCCAGATCCTTTTAGTAATATTCTGGGCTCTTACTTTACCATTAAAAGGTAAGGTAAATACTAGTAATGTTAGGAAATATAAAATAAATACCTTACTACACAACCTACTACAGGCCATTACCGTTATGATTAATGCGAAAGGATAGGGCCTAAGCCCTATCCTGCTATTTAGGAACAAGCTCTAAAAATACATTGGTAATGTACCTATCGGGGGTTAAACTTTGCGCAAGTAGTGAACTTGCATTCATTGCTCCTTCAGAGGTGCCAAGTCTCCAACGAATAGTAAAATTATTCTTGTCGGCTCCACCGGCAGCCGCTCCGGCTACACCGGTTACAATATTCTGTGCCCCATTGGTCAATGCTAATACCGCTGCAGGCAAAGCCCAGTTAGCTGGATCGTTACCAGAACCTGATTCTGAAAGATCGAGACCTACATTGTTTAGAGGCATGGTATTAGCTGCATTGTCTTGCCCTAAAAAGTTAGCATCCTCAGCTCTAATTGTAACATTAAAGTCCTGAGAAGCTGAAACTGTAAAATTTGTTTGGTAACGAGCATCACCACCCCCAGTATTTATACCAGAAGTGTATTGATCTATTGTGTTTACAACAAAATCAATGTTACCACCCGATACAACCGTTAAGCGTAAAATTGAGTTCAGTGTAACCGACACAGGAATAATGGCCTGGTCGTTTACTGCCTGCCCAAAGCCAGCCTGGCTAAGGAGCAACATGGCTGCTGCAAAAAATAGTTTTCTCATAGCTGTAAGTGTTAAGTTAATAAATAGTGTTTAGAGAATTTAGTTCCAGTTAATTGAAATATTTTTTAAAAATAATATATTTTTTTTTTCACATGCAAATTTTGTTGATAAAATCTTTGTTTTTGGAGATAAAAGGTTGTTAGGCTTGGGGAAAGGGGGATGGGGAAAGTTAAAAGTTAAAAGTTAAAAGTGAAAAGAGGTTTGTGAGCCGTGAACCGTGAGCCGTGAACCGTGAATCGTGAACCGTTAAACGGTATCGATTAACCATCAACTGTCAACTCCGCTTGTCATCCTGAGCGAAGCGAAGGATCTATTGAATAGTGTGCAGTGTACAGTGTGCAGTGTATAGGGGTTTTTAGTGTTTGGTGTTTAGTGAAAGGCTTTTTTTCACTATCAACTATCAACCATCAACTGTCAACTCACCATGTCATCCTGAGCGAAGCGAAGGAACTCTAATCGACCCCAATAAGTTGTTTCGCTAACGCTCAACATGACAATAGTCTTGTGAGCTGTAAAAAACAAGTAACACAGAGTTACACAATGTAATACAGCGTTTCACAGAGTGAATGACATGACATTCACGAACAACGACCAATGCTTCCAGCCCCGTAGGGGCGTAATATTTGTAACTCCATGAAACTTCCGTATGTACAGCGATGCACGCAATACATAATCCAAAGAGCAAGGGTTAACCGTTGCATCGCAAAGGAAAAGCATTGCAAAAAGCTATAACACGTTCTTTCTTGTCTTGATACAAGAAAGAACCAAAGAAGATCAAGGCTGAAAAGCCCAACCCGATGGGTGCCCCGTGGGTGGAACTGCCACGCGATACTATTCGCCACGCCTGCGGCGTGACTCATGTGGTATCGCTTACTATACCCACCGCCACGTTCCGCCCCCGACCTATTGCCGGGTCAGGCTTTTATGCCATTGCTTGCCTCTTCCGCTCCACTCCCTCTCAGGAAGAAGGGCTGGGTTGAAGATGTTTCCTATATTCAACCTAGATGACCCCTCTAAATCTCCCCTGAGAGGGGAGACTTTAGCCCTGCAATCAGGCCTCCTAATTGCTTCACCCCTCTCCTGTCAGGAGAGGGGAGGGGGTGAGGTCGTTTTTTACGAACAACGAGCAACGAATAACGAGCAACTACCCTCTACCTCTTGCTTTCAAGCATTTTTTGTAGAGCGTACATTTCGTCGCGGTAGCGGGCGGCTTCAATAAAGTTAAGTTGTTTGGCTTCAGCCTCCATGGCCTGACGTGCATGCTCGATGGCTTGGATGAGTTCATCGCGGGTCATGTACTTAACAACAGGATCGGCAGCATAGTCAACCTTTTCGGGTTCCACATATACCTTAGCAGCCGATTGCATGCTGCCCATTATTGGCTTATGGGCTTTGACTATCTGGGTAGGTGTGATGCCATGTTTCTCGTTGTAACGTAGCTGTTTTTCACGACGACGATTGGTTTCCTCAATGGTAATGCGCATGGAGTCGGTAATCTTATCGGCATACATAATTACCCTACCATTAATGTTTCGCGCTGCTCTACCAGCGGTTTGGGTAAGTGAACGCGCGGAGCGCAAAAATCCCTCCTTATCGGCATCGAGTATGGCAACGAGCGAAACCTCAGGCAGATCGAGCCCCTCACGCAGCAGGTTAACACCAACCAGAACATCGAAGAGCCCTTTCCGCAAATCCTCCATGATTTGCACGCGCTCAAGGGTATCGACATCGGAGTGAATATACCTGCACCGGATATCGAGGCGGGTTAAATATTTTGTTAGTTCCTCGGCCATGCGTTTGGTGAGGGTGGTCACCAGTACTCGCTCATCGCGGGTAACGCATTGGTTTATTTCCCCAATTAAATCATCAACCTGGGTTTGGCATGGCCGAACAATAATTGGGGGATCGAGTAGGCCGGTGGGTCTAACCACCTGATCAACCACAATGCCCTGGCATTTTGTAAGCTCATAATCGGCAGGAGTTGCACTAACAAAAATGGTTTGCCCAACCAGCTGTTCAAACTCCTCGAACCTAAGGGGGCGGTTATCGATTGCTGCGGGCAGCCTAAAACCATACTCTACCAGCGTTTGCTTGCGGGAGTTGTCGCCACCATACATGGCCCTTATCTGGGGTATGGTAACATGGCTTTCGTCAATAACAGTTATAAAATCGTCGGGAAAGTAGTCGAGCAGGCAGAACGGGCGCATGCCCGGAGGGCGACCATCAAAGTAACGCGAGTAGTTCTCTATACCCGGGCAGTATCCAAGTTCGCGAATCATTTCCAGGTCGTACTCCACTCGCTCTTTAATGCGTTTGGCTTCCAGTAAACGCCCTTGGCTCTGGAAGAATTCAACCTGTTTAACTAAATCATCCTGAATTTGTCTGATAGCCTCGTTGATACGCTCCTTCCCAGCAATAAAAATATTTGCCGGGTAAATAACAGTATCGTCTAACGTTTCAATGAAACGCCCAGAAACAGGGTCGAACTCCTCAATGGTTTCAATTTCATCGCCCCAAAAAATGATACGAATACCTTTATCGCCGTATGCAAGGTAAACATCAACGCTATCGCCTTTAACCCTAAAGGTACCACGCTTAAACTCCACCTCGTTCCTTGAGTAAAGACTATCAACTAGCTGGCGTAGTAAATGGTTGCGAGTAATTTTTTGTCCAACCCTAAGGTTTATCTTGCTGTTGTAGAAATCCTGTGGGTTTCCAATACCGTAAAGGCACGATACTGAGGAAACAACAACAACGTCGCGCCTTCCTGATAGCAATGAGGAAGTGGCGCTAAGCCTTAACTTTTCAATTTCGTCGTTAATGGAAAGATCTTTCTCAATGTAAGTATCGGTTACGGGTAGGTAAGCTTCCGGCTGGTAGTAGTCATAGTATGAAACAAAGTACTCAACGGCATTTTCGGGGAAAAAGGCTTTAAACTCTCCGTAAAGTTGAGCGGCCAGAGTTTTATTGTGGCTAAGCACCAAAACGGGTCTATTAAGGTTGGCAATAACGTTAGCAATGGTAAATGTTTTACCCGAGCCGGTTACCCCGAGCAGGGTCTGGTACCTATCGCCACGTATCAATCCTTCGGTTAGCTGGTTTATTGCTTCAGGCTGATCACCTGCTGGTTTAAAATCCGATATTAGCTTGAATTCCATATTCCACAAATGTAGTAAAAATAGTGTAAAAGTGTGCTGCGAACAAGATAATGAGACTAAGCCACAAAGCGGGATTCAAAGTTCAAGGTTTAGGAGTTTGTATTGCAAAGCGGGATTCAATATTAAGTTCAACGTTTCCAGCCCCGTAGGGCAAATCAACTGAGCCCAGGGTTTTAACCCTGGGTATTGTGGGATTCAAAATTATAGGCGATGCATACAATACTTTTTCCAAAGAGCAAGGAGGAAGCGTTGCATCGCAACAGAAAAGTAATGCAAAGAGCCATTCACATGTTCTTTCTTGTCTTGATACAAGAAAGAACCAAAGAAAATCAAGGCTGAAAAGCCCGACCCGATGGGTGCCCCGTGGGTGGAACTGCCGCGCGATACTATTCGTCACGCCTGCGGCGTGACTCATGTGGTATCGCTTACAAAGCCCACCGCCACGTTCCACCCCCGACCCATTGCCGGGTCGGGCTTTTATGCCTCTGCTTGCTTCTTCCGCTCCATCCCCTCTTAGGAAAAGGGTTTGGGTGAGGTAATATTCCACGAACAACTTACACGAATAACTTCATTTGTCATCCTGAGCGTAGCGAAGGATCTCTAATTGACCCATTGAGATGTTTCGCTTGCGCTCAACATGACAATAGTTTCAAGAACAACGAACAACGCTTCCAGCCCCGTAGGGGCGAAACATTTGTAACTCCATGGCCGCACCCACATGTATTGCGATGCACGCTGTGGTATTCCAAAGAGTAAGAGTGAAGCGTTGCATCGCAACCTAAAAGTATGGCAAAGAGCGATTTACACGTTCTTTCTTGTCTTGATACAAGAAAGAACCAAAGAAGATCAAGGCTGAAAAGCCCGACCCGATGGGTGCCCCGTGG